>JADFXK010000470.1 GCA_015233625.1 Deltaproteobacteria bacterium
ATGTTCATGATCATCGCCGGACATCTTTTGGTCAGACAGGAGCCAAGGAGGGTTTCCAAAAAAAAGGGGGGAAGCTGGTGTCGCTTCGCCCCACGTGACACGTCTCATGGCCGAATCCTCCCCTGTGGTATCAAAATGGACCCGCGGGAGACGCGCCGCAGTACAGCCGGCCGTCGGTTCACGGTTCCATGGCATTAATTACCTCATATTTTAGTATCTTATCTGCAGAAAGAACAACTAACAGCTCTTCTTCCAATCTGACTACTCCTTCGATGAAGTCACCAGCAATACCGCCCACGTTGGCCGGAGGAGGCTGGATGGCATCATCCTCCGTCTGGACGACTTCACCTATACCGTCAACCAACAGCCCGACCGGATCATCCTGAAGGACGATGTTATGGCTTTGATCATCTATTGTCCGATCTTCCAGCCCCAGGCGGACACCCAGATCAAAAACCGTAACCGTCTGTCCCCGGAGATTAATCAGACCCCGGACATAATTCGGAGCGTGCTGAACCGGAGTAATCTCCAGGACCCGATTTACTTCCCTGACCTTGATGATGTCAATCCCCATCAACCTGGAGTCAATTCTAAAGGTCACAATTTGCCTGGCGCTCATCTCTCTGTGGTGCCTCCGTGCAATGAGTTGGTCCGGGCCGTTTCGCTGAAGGCCTCCAGCAATTCATCGGGATTCAGAAACATGGTCAACTGACCGTCCACAAAAGCAGACCCGAAAAGCCCCCGGGGCGTATCTTGATCCTTTCTAACCATGACCTGAGTTTCCACAGTATCCAGGATCCGAGAGACCAGAATGCCGGCCGGAGGACCTGGGGTTTTCGGGATAATCACATATGATTCTTCAGCGTCTGGTGGAAATGGGCTTACCGGTAACAGCTTTTCCAGGAGAATGAGTGGCAACCCTGCCCCCCGGTAATCAACGAAGGACCGATCCCGAATGCGCTGGATGGTCCGCCGGTCGATACTTTCCAACCGGGCGATTGCTTCTAACGGCAGGGCGAAGTATTCATCATAAGCATTATTGAAGACCAAAACAGATCTGCCGTGGGCGGCGAATCCGGCCTTAAGGGCCTCTGCTTCCCGGCGACGGCGGTTTTCTTCATCTATCTCGGCAAACCGGAGCCGGGTGAATTCGGCCAACCCGGCCGCGTCAAGGATCATGGCCACCCGCCCATCGCCCATGATGGTGGCACCGGCAAAACATTGGCAGCTCTTGATGTGGTCTGACAGCGGCTTAACCACAATCTCCTGGTTGTCAAAAAGTTCATCCACCATCAGGCCGAAACTACGCCACCCCAGACGCAAGACGACCACATTGATGTCGTTACAGAATACCCGCCGTTGAGTACGGGAACGGCGTCTGTTCACAAATAGTCCCGTATGAGATTGGTCAGGATCCGGAGACTCTCGTTTATCCTCCCATCTCCGGTCCGCCACCCGAACACGCCGGTCAATCATCACCTCGCCTGTTTTGGGATGAACAAAAGTCCGCTGCAGACTCAACACCTCAGTCAGCTGGACTAATGGCAGGAGAAGTTCTCGAAGACGCAAAACATCTGCATTTCCTACCTGTTCGATCGAGTTAAACGCTTCATTAGCGGGCACGCAGACCAATTCCTGGACATTTCCCTGCGGAATGGCGAAACGGTACCCGGCAGAGCCGACGATCAGGCAAGGAATTATGGCCAGAGTCAGCGGAAGCCTGATCCGGACGGTGGTTCCCCGGCCCAAGACACTGTCGATGTCTAAGTGGCCGCCGAGCTTTTCAATGTTGGTCTTGACCACGTCCATCCCCACCCCGCGTCCCGAGATATCGGTTACCACTTCCGCAGTGCTCAACCCAGGGTGGAAAATCAGGTCGATTCTTTCCTTGTCGTTCAACTTTCTGGCCCGATCCGCGGTTATAATGCCTGTGGTCAACGCCTTTTGGACCAGTTTGTCGGCATTAATCCCCCGCCCGTCGTCCGAAATGACCATATTGACCTGGCCACCCTCATGGTCGGCCTTGATCTGGATCCTCCCAGCAGCAGGTTTACCCTGGGCGCGTCTGGTCTCGGGATCTTCGATGCCATGGTCCAGACAGTTTCGGATCAGGTGTGTCAGAGGATCGGACAACCCCTCCAAGATGGATCTATCCAGCTCCACTTCACCGCCATCAATTAATAACTCCGCTTCCTTGGAGAGTTGGCGGGAGATATCTCGGACGATCCGGGGAAACTTATTCAGCAGATTCCCCACCGGCTGCATCCGGATTTGAAGAATGTTTTCCTGCAACTCAGAAGTGACCAGGTCGACATTTTGCATGATCGTGCCCAGCTTGGGATTATTCTGGGTTATCTCACCGAGTTCCTGGCGAAGTTGATTCCGGCCCAGGACCAGTTCCCCGGCTAGATTCATGAGCCGATCAATCAGCCCGACGCTCACTCGAATGGTTTCAGGCGAGATCTGTTTTCCTTCTTTGGGTGGCTTTTCTTCTTTGCGACGAGATGGGACATTGGCGGGTACGCTGGTAGGTATAATTGAATCTTTTGATATTTCTACGACTTTCGCAACTTCTACAGCGGACGACTGGTCCAGCAGGTCAGCCAGAGCGACCGAAACCTCCTGAAGATCGGCCACCGGAGCTGCGCTGTCCGGACCCGCAGTTGTTGGTCGAGCGGCGTCTCGTCCCGATTGACTGGCGGATGGTTCCGTCTTAACCTTGGCCTGGACCGGTTGGTCTCCGGGGAGGTTGCCTTTCAGTCGCTGGAGGATATCTTCATAAGGAACCAGGTGGCTGCCTCGGACATCCTTGAGCATCAGGCGAATTTTGTCGGCCCCGGCCTGTAAGGCGTCAACCGTGTCGGAATCGGGCGTCAACTGCCGGTCCTGAAAATTGGCCAGAGCGCTTACCATGGCTTGGCTTAATTGGGCCAAAGCCTCAAAGCCCAAAAAGCCGGCCGATCCCTTAATGTTGTGGATAGCCCGAAAAACGCCGTGGATGATCTCGGGGGACACCTTGGCCCCATCCTGTTTCATGGTCAGCAGGTCCGGCTCGATGGCCCCGAGATGCTCAGAGCACTCCGCCACGAGTTCACTGAGCACCCCTTCGTCAAATACGTCCGCCTGGGCTTGATCGGGATGCGAACTAATTAGCTCGGGGTTGACCGGACTGGGTTCAGGGTCGGGCGCGGCTGGCCCTACCGCCGGCTGTTCTTGAGATTTCGGTCGAACTCCAGGTTCCAAAAT
>JADFXK010000471.1 GCA_015233625.1 Deltaproteobacteria bacterium
GGAAGCGGGGGATGGACTATGCCACGAAGACGTGGTCAAGATGGTCGTGGAACGGGGACCGAGATTAATTAATGAGTTGGTCTCATTAGGCGTGGGTTTCAAAACAGCCGCCGATACGGGTTTTTTTGACCTGGGCCGCGAGGGTGGCCACTCGCGCAATAGGATTGTCCACGCCCTGGACGTGACCGGCCGCGAAGTGGAAAAAAACCTGATCAACCGCGCCGAAGAATCCCCCAACATCACCATTTATGAAGATCATATGGCGGTGGATCTTCTTACCCGCTCAAGGATTTTTCGCCGGGGGGCCGTTACCACCGAATCCGAGGATACCTGCTGGGGCGCCTATGTGTTGGATGTGAACAACGGCTGCGTGGACACTTTTGTGGCCAGGTTCACCATCATCTGCACCGGGGGCGCGGGAAAAGTTTATTTGTATACCAGCAATCCGGACATTGCCGGAGGTGACGGCATGGCCATCGGTTTCCGGGCCGGCGTTAAGGTGGCGAACATGGAGTTCGTCCAATTTCATCCCACCTGCCTTTTTCACCCCCATGCCAAGAATTTCCTGATATCCGAGGCTGTTCGAGGGGAAGGCGGTCGTTTAATGGACGCCAAGGGCCGCTATTTCATGGAAAAATACCATCCCCGGAAGGACCTGGCCGCCAGAGACATTGTGGCTCGGGCCATCGACCGGGAATTGAAAAAGAGCGGCGCCGATTGTGTCTATCTGGATATCACCCATCGCGACGCCGATTATCTCAGATCGCGGTTTCCCAACATCTACCAGACCTGCCTGTCCTATGGCATCGACATCACAAAAGACCCTATCCCGGTCGTGCCCGCGGCCCATTATATGTGCGGCGGACTGGTCGCAGACCTGCGCGCCCGGACAAACGTCAACCGCCTTTACGCTGTGGGAGAGGCCGCCTGCACCGGACTTCACGGGGCCAATCGCCTGGCCAGCAACTCTCTGCTTGAGGCGCTGGTCTTTGCTGAAGCGGCTTATCAGGACATTGCGGCCCAGGCAGAGGAAAGCAAGGACTTATTAAATAAGGATTTCCCGTCCTGGGATCCGGGTGGAGCCACGGATAGCGACGAATCGGTGGTGGTCACCCACAACTGGGATGAAATCCGCCGGACCATGTGGAATTACGTCGGGATCGTCCGCACAACCAAGCGGCTCATTCGGGCCAAACACCGGATCGACAACATCCGCCAGGAAATAGACGAATACTACTGGGATTTTCTGATTACCCGGGACCTCCTGGAGCTGCGAAATCTGGCCACTGTGGCCGATTTGATTATCCGATCAGCCTTGATCCGGAAAGAAAGCCGCGGGCTTCATTATATGCCGGAGTACCCCCAGCGGGATGATGAGAACTGGAGAGTGGATACCGTCTTATCTATTTATGATTCCAATCATGACCGGTACGACTCAAATCATGACCGCTACCGCTAACTCAGGATAGCTTGTCCCTCGTTGCTTGTTGCTGGTTGCTCGTTATAGGAGGATCGCTATGAAGAAACTTGTCCTGCTTCCTTTGGTTGCCCTGATGCTGGGGCTTGTGTCCATCGGGGGCGCCCAGGCTGCCGAGACAATCAAGATCGGCGCTATTTTTAACACAACAGGCGGGGCCTCTTCGATTGACCGCCCAGGCCTGCTGGGGGCCGAACTGGCCGCGGATGAGATCAACACCAGAGGTGGCTATCACGGCAAAAATTTAGTGTTAATCAATATTGACGGCGAATCGGATCCGACCAAGGCCAAAGAAGCGGCCGAAAAATTGATCTACCGGTATAAGGTCGCGGCCATCATCGGGCTGAATGATCCGGCCTATGCCCTGCCGGCCGGGCAGGCGGCCCAACAGGCCGGGATCCCATTTGTCACCGCCGGAGCGACTCTGCCGACGCTGCCGGATCGAGTGGGAAACTGCATGTTTTTGGCCCCATTTGGTGATGACGCCCAGGCCCAAGCCCTGGCCCATTTCGCTCATGAAACTCTCAAAGCCAAGACAGCCTGGATTTTGACCGACTCCGCCTCTGACTATACTAGGGCATTGACTGGATACTTCAAGGATAAATTTGGAGCTCTGGCCGGGAAAACGGCGATCTCGGCCGAAGACCAATACAAAACCGGGGATACAGAGTTTTCCGCCCAGATTGGTCGGTTAAAGGCTCTCAACCCAAAACCGGATGTCCTCATGGTGTCCGCCTTACCCAGTGAATGCGGTTTGATCGTCAAACAATTGCGCGCTGCTGGAGTGAAGACGCCCATCATCGGAGGAGACGGTTTCGATACTCCGTTACTCTTGGAGGTGGGGGGGAAGGCGACTCATGATGTCTATTTTTCGACCCATATCTCCTTTGATAATCCCCGGCCGACAGTCCGTAATTTTGTCAAGGCATTCAAGAAAGCGTACGGGCGGGCTCCGAAAGTGGCCTTTGCCGCCCTGGGATATGATGCCTTACGGCTGGTCTATGCGGCTATTGACCAGGCCGGCCGAGCCGAGCCTCAAGCCATCAGGGAAGCCCTGGCCAAGATGAAAGATTTCCACGGAGTCACCGGGACCATCAGCTACCAACCCGGCCAACGTGTCCCTACCAAACCGGTAACTATCATTAAAGTAGCCAATCAGAAGTTCAGGTTTGCCCAGGAAGTCGGCCCGGCTAAACCATGAACATGAAGCGGAAGCCGGCGGCCAAGGGATCGGATAATCTGTTTTTCCCATGCCTGGCAGCCGGTTAAATAATTCTGTCGTAAGATTCGTTGGCATCGGTGAATTTTTCTTGACATTCAGGAAAAAATCAAGTAACCAGGTTCCGTCAAAGCGTGACCGACCCTGACCGGAACCTCGTCGAACTAAGGAGTGAGACTATGTTTCCTTTTTGTTTTGAATGGCATTGGGATGCAGGACATTTCTTTTTTATGGGCCTGTTTTATCTGGTATTAACCGTGGTTGGCAGCGGAATGGCCTACTGCATCGTGAAAACCTTTATTGATACCTTGATGATACCGATCAAGAAACACGAAGAGCACAGCCACGAGCACGCCCACGCAGGCGCCCATGGACATTGAGTTCACGCTTTTCCTCGGGCCTGTATCCAGTCATCCTCGCACCACCGGATATAGGAGGCATGGGTTGTAAGTTTGCCTTCCGTATCGGTCTTATATAAACACCTTAGCCCCACCGGTTTCCGGCTGGGGCTAAGCCTTTTTTGGGGCTGGATATCAGCATTTTGTGA
>JADFXK010000472.1 GCA_015233625.1 Deltaproteobacteria bacterium
CACCGGGTGGACGTGGACAATCTGGCTTCGATCAACCCAGCAGAAATCAGGCTTAACTTCGTAACTCTTCCCGCTGATGGTCGGATTCTCAAGCAGCATCCAATTTTTTTTGATCCTCTTGATTGTCCCCGTATAAAGGACTCCACCTCTTGCCTGAAAGACCATAGCCTTTCCAAGACAGTCTTCCCAGGGCAACTCGACCTCAATTTGTTTGGGGACCGGCTGAAATTTTGTCTTTGGCTCAGGTGGTCCAGTTTTGACCGGTTCTTTGGACGGTTGCCCAACCTGGGGTGGCTTAGCCCCCTGCACCGATGGTGCGTATAGCTCTTTGGGCTTCTTGGGAGCCTTGGTCGGCTCCGGCTCTTTGACCAATTCGTCTTTAGGTGGCTTTAAGGGCGTCTTTCCTTTAACGATGATCTCGACCACGGTATTCATTCCTCCCTCTAACAATTTGCGTTTGACAGTAAGAATGTCGGGGTTGGGCTATAGGTCTTTTTTAGGTTGATTGGCTGTCGTTTATCAGCCATATATGGCACAAAACCTAAGAACAAGTCAAATTTTTTTCGCAGGTTACATGCCTTCTCTTGGCGTTTTTCGGCAAGGATCAGGTCCAGGTTCATCGATCCCCTGATCCCGATTGGGAAGCAGAGTTAAACTTGCATTAATCTCGGAATCAGGTTATATTATTACCGTTTTGATTGAAGTCAACAGGAATAAAGAAAACAAGAAGAGGAACGGTTTGCAACAGAAAGAAAGCGCCCCTCAAAATGATGAGACCCCACATTCTGTTTACGTTAAGAGAGTCATAAGGGGAGGACAATAGACGCTTTGGTTATTCAGTTTTTTATGCTGAGAGATGCTCCCCTGTTCCGATGTTCCGAGTTGGTTGATGGAGTTTTAAGAAAGCGTGCCGGAAATCCAGTTGAAAAGGACGCGGTATGAACAGAATATTCAGTCATTTAATGTTGTTGCCATTGTGCCTGATAGTTTTAGTGGGCTTCTCCCCGGCCCCGAGTCAAGCAATGGTGGTGACTATCTCCACCGTTGGTCCAAGTAATAACGCCGGCGGTTACACCACCCCACTGGTCCAACCCGGTTCAACGGTCTATCTCAGTATTGATTTTACCGTGACCGGGGGGCCGGGGCAGGTCACTATGACGATAAAGGTAGTCGATTTCAACTGGTTGAACGTCATTGCCTGGAATAAGGAGGATAATGTCCAAGTTAATAACGGACCATCGATATATAATCCAAGCATCGATATCCCGGCCGACACGGCCCCCGGCAAATACACCATGACCGGCACAATCAAACAAGGGACCAGGGTGTTGGCGGAATCCACCGGAGATTTTTTCATTCAAGGCGGTGCAGGTCATTTGGGAATAACTAAATTGGACGTCGGGCTGACGAAAGATGGACCGGCAGTCAGAACCTGTAGTCCTGGTGATACCGTATTCTGGCGAACCAACTATACCTTGTCCCGAATAGCCTCGGGCGACAAGGACTTAGTGGGGTTTCTTGTTGTCGGGCCGGATGGAATTTATATTCCAGGATTGATCACCGGCCAGGTCTTGGCCAGCGCCAACGGGGCCAGGGCGGTTGTGTCGCAGAAAACCATACCGGCTGACGCCAAATTGGGTGTTTACACTTTGTGGGGTCTGGTTTCCCTATCCGGCAGTGTCTCGGACACCCAGGCCTGCTTGGGCGAGTTCGAGGTTGTCCCAAAAGGTCAAAAGAAGCCCTTAAGTAATTTGCCCAGGGCCGTGCCGTCACCCAGTCAGGACCCCAATTCCGACTGGATTGATCAAAGACTATATGGCGGACATATCAATTCCATCGCCGTGGAACCGACTAAGGGCAGCTTGCTTTTTGCCGGAACTTCCAACGGCGTCGGATTGTTCAAGAGTACTGACGGCGGCAAGACCTGGCAACCTGTACCCGCGTTTCGGAACAGCAATATTCAAAAGATCGAGTTTTCTAATCAAGCTCCCAACACGATTTGGATAGTCACCCAACGGGATATTTTTAAGAGCTTTGACGGAGGTAAAACTTTTCCAAAATATTCCTCCGGTTACGGCCTGGCTCAATATTCCTTTTCTCGGCATCCCGCCAACCCGGACGTGGCCTATGTCGGAACAGCCGGACTTAACGACAACTTTGCGGCGGGGTTGGTATTGATGACTGTTAATGGAGGGAAAAGTTGGGTGGTCTTGAACCAACAGTTTGATCGGGCGGTGACATCGTTGGCCATCAATCGTCAAAATCCTTCTGAAATTTGGGCGGGCACCGGTCGTGTCGACCTGGCGGACGGAAAAGGTAGTTTGTATAAAAGTTCCGATGGTGGCAAAATCTGGTCGCAAGTCGCGGTGGGGTCTGCCGGTTCTTTCGAAAACCTGGCCATCCGACCCGATAACCCCAAGGTCGTATTGACGGGCGGTCCCGGAGGACTATTTAGAACTACGGACGGCGGAGCGACCTGGAAAAGGTTGGCCCCTCCAAGTACCTATCGCGGCCTGATTCTGGATCCGTCCAATCCTGCGATGGTTTATGTGGGCCGGCCAGCGGAAGACAACAATGCCGTTTTAAGTAGCGCCGATGGGGGGGACAGTTGGGAGGAGGCCCCGATTGGTGACCTATCGCCAAACACCCTGGCCTGTAACCCACGATATCCCAGTATTGTTTATTTGGGCGACCTGAAGCTGGGCATTCATATTAGCCGTGACCGTGGTGACACATTCTCGTTCAGCAGTGAAGGCATATTGGCCAATGTCACTTCTTTTCTGGCCAAAGACGCCACCTCGGCCGGAGACCTGCTCGTGGCGACCATTTCGGGCATTTACCGGAGAGGCAAAGACCATTCCTGGCAGAATCTGAACAAGAAGGCCGCCGCTCAATGCCTGGTCCAGGACCCGGCAACCCCCAACACTATTTACCTGGGGTGCGAGGGTTCGCTGGTTTATAAATCAATAGATAACGGCGTCACCTGGACTAAATCTGCCTTAAGATCATCGGATGATACCAATTTGGTATCTACTTTGGCCATGCCGGCCACCGGGGGTAACACCATCTATGCCGGGCTGAGATATTACTCCGGAACCAAAGGGATGGTTTTAACGAGCAGTGATGGAGGCACGACCTGGAGTGACCTGTTTACCACCAGTGTCCCTGTGAACACCCTTCAAGTTAGTCCGGATAACCCCAATCTGTTGTTTGCCGGCACAGGGTGTTTCTATG
>JADFXK010000473.1 GCA_015233625.1 Deltaproteobacteria bacterium
CTGGCTAGGATTCTCGGTACATACCAGGGTTGCGGGTAACACATAATACCTTCGTCAACAATTGTATCGTGAAACTAGTTCCACCGACGCAGCACGACTGATTTTGTTTCTGGACGGCAATTATACCGGAACCTGACTAAAACTTTCACCTAACACGGCCTTTCGGCCGAATGTAGAGAAAGGAATATGCCCATGCATCACGACCTGTCGGACCTGAGACCGGATAATGTTAAGGCTCGATTTCCCAAGAGCAAGACTCCACTTTTCAACGGCCGGGCCTTGATCAAGACTGCCAAACAGAACATCGCCATGATCATGGCCTGCAACATGCGCTGTCGTCTCCCGGTGGCTGGTCTCGTCAAGGCCTCCATGGCCACCAACGCTCCGGTAATGTATGAAATCGCCAAATCAGAACTTACTTATACCGAATTTGACCCATATTCTTTCGCCGCCTGCATCGTGGCTGAAAACGAACGACTGGGCAATGATTTCGTCCCCTTCGGGATCCATGCCGACCACCTCACGGTAAAGTCTTTGGACAAGGTGGCGGAAGTGGCCGCTTTGATCCGGCAACAGATGGAGGCCGGGTTTACCTCCTTTGCCATTGATGCTTCCCACATGGAAAACGAAAAGAATCTGGCCGCGACCATTGAACTGGCCGGACCAATTGTGGAAAAGGGTCTAGGACTGGAAGTGGAGTTGGGTGAAATCGGGGCCAAGAAGGGTGATGCCACAGGATTCACAAATCCGGAAGAAGGCGCCTGGTTTATCGGCGAATTGGCCAAGGCCGGCATTAAACCAGACTTGCTGGCCATCAATAACGGCTCTATCCATGGCACCTATTTTGGAGCCTCCCACGAGGGTATTCAGCTTGATCTGACCAAAAAAATCTGGGACGCCATTCAACCCTGGGATGTGGATATCGCCCAGCACGGCATTACCGGAACTTCTCTGGAAAAGATCACTTCTTTCATCCACTACGGTATCAGGAAGGGGAACGTGGGGACGTTCTGGCAGAACATCAGCTTCGGTATGGGCATGAACTCCAGCGGAAATGCCATTACCAATGCCCAGAAGGAATATACCAAGCGGCCCTATCGGGGCGTCTCGGATGCACTGTGGGTTGAGATGTGGGATTGGGCGGTTAAGACCGGCGCCACCGGCGGCGACATCAAGAAAGCCAATATGGTGTTTGCCCCCCAGTTCAACGTGTTGGCTCAGGAATATAAAGAACGGATCACCCTCCAGGTTTTTGAGGAAGCGGTCAAATTATTCGAGGCGACCAATTCCGCCGGGCTTGGCCCCAAGGTCATAGAATATGTTAGGGCATCGGTGTAATCCACGGCGGCGTTCAGCCACACGCTCCCCATCCCCAAGGCTGGACGCCGTTATCAACATTCCGGATAGGTTTGTTGTTCGTTGCTTATTTTTTTTCAACAAGTAACCACCCACATTTAACAAGGGTGCCCAACAACGTCAATCATGACCGGACACCAGATTTTATCCCGGTATTGGCCTGCCGCGGGGTGCCGTTATCGGGGGAGTAATTTTATGATGTTTGCGTTGTTTTTAGGGTGTAAGATACCCTATTATGTGCCACAGTATGAAACGTCTATCCGGGCCGTTTCAAAAGTTTTGGATCTGGATTTGGTCCACCTGGAATTCAACTGCTGCGGCTACCCCGTCAGGCATCTTGACAGCCGGTCTTTCTTGTTCGCCGCGGCGCGGAATTTCGCCCTGGCCGAGAAAGAAGGACTCGATATCATCACTCCTTGTAAGTGTTGTTTCGGCACCCTTAAGAAAGCTGAGTACTACCTGAAAGAAAAGCCCAGATTGCGGGAGGAGATTAACCTGCGGTTGAAGCATGAGGGGCTCAGGTATCGAGGAATCGTTCAGATAAAGCACTTTCTATCCGTGTTGTTCCACGATGTGGAGCTGGATGTGATTAAGAAAAAGATCAAGAATCCTTACAAGAAACTAAACATAGCCGTTCATTATGGATGCCACGCCCTGCGCCCCAGTCGCGTGGTGCAATTTGACAATCCGGTGGCGCCGACCAAATTTGATCAGTTGGTGGAGCTAACCGGAGCGACAAGTGTGCCCTGGGCTTTGAAGTTGCAATGTTGCGGCAACCCTCTGATGGACAAGAATGAAAAATTGGCCCGAGACCTGATGGCCAAGAAACTGGCCGACGGACTCGCCGCGGGAGCCGATTATCTTTGCGTGGCCTGTACTTATTGTCAGATCCAGTTTGACTTGGGGCAAGCGGACATGGTCGCCGCCAGGACCGGCCATCGCATCCTACCCTCACTTCTTTATCCCCAACTCCTGGGTCTCAGTCTGGGGCTTAGCCGAGAAGCTCTGGGCCTGGACCAAAACCGCCTGGGGGGAGACCGGATAGGGGAATATCTGACCCAGCCTAGCGGAGCACGATCCTGACAACGGTTCGAGGTAGATTTTGCGATCTGGAACAAACCGGTAGTCGGGGTCGGCTCGCCTGCTCAAACGAATCTCTCCAAGGGAACCTGGGATGATTTGCGAATGCCCCATTGGGGCTTTTTCTATTCTGGGCGGCCTCCGGTGACTTCAGTGTCTTATAATGACGTGAAACAGAGGCTCTATTTTGTTGATTTTTGGGGTTGTGGCAGGCTAAAATGAATATATGGAAAGGATGCCCGGAAACGGGTCGGGCCGAAACACGGACAGTCGGAGGCGCCGTCCAGGCATCAACAAGACGTTATTTTTTGGAACCTTTTGTCGGTAGGGTGAGCCTTGCGATCTAGAATAACCAAACAAAAAACCGACGTCGCGTTACTCTCGGTTATTTCCAACGCCACCCTGGTCTTGCTCAAGACAATAATCGGCGTCATGATTGGTTCGGTATCGATGATTTCAGAGGCGATCCACTCCGGGGTAGACTTACTGGCCGCTTCGATTGCCTTGTTTGCCGTGAAAAAATCGGCCAAGCCGGCTGATGTCAGGCATCCCTTCGGCCATGGGAAGGTAGAAAATATTTCGGGGACGATTGAAGCCATTTTGATTTTTTTGGCTGCCGGCTGGATTGTATTCGAGGCCGTCAAGAAGTTGTACCACCCGGAACCACTTGAAGTGGTGAGTTGGGGTGTGGGCGTGATGTTTCTATCAGCGGCGGCAAATCTATTTATTTCGCAAAGATTGTTTAAGGTAAGCCAGGAGACCGGTTCAGTGGCTTTGGAAGCTGATGCCTGGCATCTG
>JADFXK010000474.1:0-427 GCA_015233625.1 Deltaproteobacteria bacterium
TCGGCCGGAGAATTGGAGGGTAGGGCGAATACATCCGCGGCGCGGAAATATCCCGGCAAGTCTTTGTCCGGCACCATGCCGCAAAATCGCACCTGTTCGGTAAGCCCCAGCTTTTGACTCAGACGTTCCAGGCCCGGTCTTTCCGGTCCGTCGCCGACCAGGTATAAGATGGCGAAGGGGCAATATGTCATCGCGTTTAAAAGGATATCCAGCCCTTTGTAGGAAACCATTCTGCCCACGTTGAAGAATACGGTTCGACCTTGGGCCGACTTCCGGATGGCCTGGATCTGATCCTGTTGAGCCGGAGTAACCGGGCCGGTCTGATCCTCAATCCCCAGCGGGACCGGACGGATTTTATGACCAAATCGGGCCAGCGACCTCGAATGCGCGGCCAGCCGGGCCGAAGTCGGCATGATCAAGTCTATTT
>JADFXK010000474.1:501-3230 GCA_015233625.1 Deltaproteobacteria bacterium
ATGATAGGTCAACACCCCGCGGGGGAACCCGTAGCGCCAGCCTACCCAGGTCCCCATCGGAAATGGTTCATGAAAATGGACCAGGTCGCAGTCTTGAACAAGTTCTTGGTAAAGAGCCATGAACCGGAATGACACCGGCATAGACCAAAAGACGCCGACGGATGGGGCGCGCAGCACCGTGGCCCCATGCAGCACCTGGGAAGAACCGTGGCTATCTGGGGAGCAGACCAACACGCGGAAATCGATTTCGTGCTGTAAGGACTCCACTGTTAAGGCGGCGGCTTTTTCGATGCCACCTATCCAGGGGGGATAAAACTTGTTTATGACCAGAACGCTGGGGCGGGAAGACAAGATCGGGCTCATTTTCAATTGGAGGTGATTAACCCGGCCGGATCACCGGCGCAAGAATTTATGTTCGGCATCTGGGGTGAGCCGTCTTCAACACAGCGATTTGTATACCGCCGTAGTCTCCTCAGCGCACCTTTTCCAGGAAAATTTTTGGGCCTGGATCAGCCCCCTGGCGGCCAGGTCGGCCCGGTAAGCTTCATCCTCCAACAGAAGGTGCATGGCCTGATCCATCTGCTCGGGCTGATATGGATCTATATAATGACAGGCTTGACCACCTACTTCGGGGAGGCTCGACTGGTTGCTGGTTATAACCGGGCAGCCGCAGGCCATAGCCTCCAGGACCGGCAAACCGAACCCTTCGTAAAATGAGGGAAAGACAAAGAACAAGGCGGTCTGGTAAAGCTCCACCAACCTGTCGCGGGGAACATAGCCCAAGAATTTAATGTCGTCCCGGTACTCATCCGGCACCTTTAAGATGTCATGATAATACCAGCCGCATCGGCCGACTAGAAATAGTTTCGCTGAAATGTGGGACTGTTTCTTGAGTCTAATGTAACTATTGATAATTCCTTTAAGATTCTTGCGCGGTTCCAGGGTACTCACGGCCAGGATGAATTCTTCTTTTGGTCTGTCATCAGGTTGAAACTGTTCATCGACACCGGCATAGATTGTCTGGATACGTTCCGAAGGTATATTGAAAACTCTGATCAGGTCATTTTTCGTATTATCACTGATCGAGATCAACTTATCGACATTTCTCAGCCTGGGCTGGAGCAGGTATTTAAAATAGATGTTCCTTCTGGCCGTGTTGTACTCGGGAAAGAGATTGGGAATAAGGTCGTGAACCGACATTATCACTCTGGCTTTAGGTTTAAAAAAGAATGGAGCGATGGAGGCCGGGCAGTGAACGATATCGAATTCGTCAAGACAACGGGGCGGGTTGATCAATGCCGAAAGAAAGGCCGTATTCATTATTCGGAACGGCTTATGGATGTAGACCCTGGCTTGGTCGGGAAACAATTCCCGTCGGAATCTGTCCGAGCCGATGAGGGTGATGTCCAGATCGTTACGCCTAAGCAATTCGTTGACTAGATGCGAAGCGTAGTACTGACACCCGGTTGGTTCGGGATCATCGGTGATTTCAGTGGTAATAGCAATTCTCACGAAGTTACCTCAGTGATTTATTTAGTGAAGTTGTCCTATATTCGCCGGCTCGAGATTCGCTGTGGCTGGAGTGCACCTCAAGCTCCCAGAGACGATTCGGGCCCTGGCAGATCAAAGTATATAGTTTGCCTCAAGATAAGACGGGTGTAAAGGCTATTTTATAGAAGTGGCGATTTTTTGCGAACAAATTTCGGTTGCTGAGTGGAGGCAGGAGTATCCTTTTGTTGGGATCGCTTCAAACAAGTCTGGCAAATCATTCGGCCGCCACCCCCTGAGAGGTGACTTTCCTGGCCGGGGCGCTGTCGGGGTGGCTGACCGGTATACCGGCCTTGAGCCATCTCACCAGATCTGTCCAGATGGCATTCAGTTCTGCCGAGGATGGCGGGGTGGAATCTGACGGCAGTTCCAGGGTGACCACGGGCACGCCCAGCACTTCGCCGGCATAATTACCCAAGGTGCCGGGAAAATTCCCCAGGCGGCGCAATCGCAGCCGGCCCAATTGGGTCGGAGCCGGTCCGGGTCCGTCGAAATCGACGATGTTGAGTGGAGCATGGACGGATATGATGGCCTGGGGCTTGAACTCCTGAATAAGTTTGACCAGCCATTTGGATTCAGGTTCGCCGGCCGGCTTTAACCCCGGGAATTGACGGGTATCTCGGTCGGTTTTGTCGGCCCAGCGTTGATACACTCCCCGGCCTCCTAAAGGACTGGGCATATTTCGGTTGAGATCCACGCCCCGAGCGTTGGTCCGGGTGGGCTTTTTCTTGAGCAGACCGTCCGGGTTGAGCAGCGGGACGACCTTCCAGTGAAAAAGTCCGGAGTGATATTTGTCTAGTTTCTGCATCCAATTCAAGACGGTGAATACTGAAGCCGGTTCATCGCCATGGGTGCCGCCGATGACCAGGATGCGGGCTTGAGGTTTGCGAGAGCGAACAGGAGGATACTCTTTGATCAAAATGGGGAAACCATTATTTGAGAAGGCTCCGGACGGTTCCAGACCGCTCTTCTGACATTCGGCCGGCGTCAGACCGGGCAAACCCCGGCAGAGAGTGGTACAGGTTTTGGTCATTGTATGGGTGTCCGCCGTAGCGGAGGCTGCCACCGACAGCAGGAAGGATAAGATACATATAATACCCCAAACCGAACGCCTGGGCAACATCGCGGTCATCAGATGTAACTCTTCGTTTTTTCTCATTCAGATTACTTTCTGTCCTGAG
>JADFXK010000475.1 GCA_015233625.1 Deltaproteobacteria bacterium
CGGCCGACGAAGCTAGCGTTCCACCAGCGGGGTCACGTTCTGGTACCGGTTGTTGTATTGTTCCTCTCTTATGCCTCGCCGCATCTCCAGGGCATCCCGGACACCCGTGGTGGTCAATAAGCCGGTCTTGGCCCCGCGATAGGTAAGCACGGCATTGGTGGTCACGGTGGTGCCATGGACGATCACCGTCACATCCCGCAAGAATTCCTCGGCCGTGATATGCCTGTCCGCGGCCATATCACCGATACCGTTCATGGTGGCGATGGACGGATCATCCGGAGTCGATAAGACCTTGTAAATCTGTGATGTGCCGTCTTCCATGGCCAACAGAAAATCGGTAAATGTCCCCCCCACATCAATGCCGATCTTGTATTTCATTTACCGCCTCCGCATCTGGTCACCGGGCTAATCCGATGCTGAATTCCCGCATTCTAAAGCAAAGTCGGCCACGATCGCCGCGGCCGGTCGCGATCCGGCGCCTGGTCAAAAAATAACCGGCTCCTTAAATTCACCGTAAATTTCTCGAAAAACACCGCACATCTCACCCACCGTGGCATAAGTATGGCAACATTTGACCAGAGCCGGCATGACGTTTTCACCGGCCCGGGCCACGCGTTGAAGCTCTTTCAAAGATTCGGTTACGGCCCGCTGATCCCGGGCTTGTTTGAATTGCCGCAACTCGGCTATTTTCTGCTCGGCCGATTCATAGCTATATTCATGCAACTCCACGTCCTTGGCCTCTTCGTCGGCGTCTTTGTTGACTCCGATTTTAATTAGCTCACCGTTCTGGATACCTCTTTCAAATTCATAGGCCTGCCGGGAGACCAGCCGTTGAATGGCTCCGTCGGCCACGGCCTGGACGATGCCGCCCATTTCCGCAACCTGGTCCATTTCCGCAATGATTTTCTTTTCCATATCCAGGGTCAGCGATTCGATGAAGTAAGACCCGGCCAGAGGGTCCACGGTATCCCGCAGGCCCACCTCATCCATCAACAAATTCAAGGTGCGCAGGGAGATCAAGGCCGAATGGGGCGTGGGAATGGTGTAGGCCTCGTCATAGGAACACAGGGCAATGGTCTGAGCGCCACCCAGAGCCGCGGCCAGGGCATAGTAGGCCCCCCGCATGATATTGTTTTCCGGCTGGGCTTTGGTCAAACCATAGCCGCCGCCGCCGAAAAGTCCCCGGAGGAAGAGGTTCTTTTTCTCTTTAACGCCATATTTTTCTTTTAAATTCTTGGCCCAGAGCTTGCGCGCCGCCCGGAATTTGGCCACCTGTTCCCACAGGTTCCCGAAGACATTCAGGTTAAATGAAAATCGGCCGACAAAATCGTCCGGGGCCAGGCCCCGCGAGATCAGGTTGTCGATATAGGCATTGGCGATCAAAATGGCGTAGCCGATCTCCTGGGCCGGGGTGGCGCCGGATTCCCGGATGTGGTAGCCACAAATAGACACGGGGTTCGCCCGAGGCATTTCCTTAACCGCATATTCGATACAATCGCAGACCAGTTTTACTCCGGGTTTCACCGGAAAGATCCAGGCCCCGCGGCCGATCATCTCTTTCAGAATGTCATTCTGGGGGGTGTTACTGATCATGGCTTCCAACGGCGGAGTGATTTCCCCGGAAGTGGCCATCGAGAAAGCCGCCTTGACTCTGCTTTCAGGACCGGCCGGTGGTCCCGTGGCCGGCATTGCCTATACCGAGATTCAAGGGTACCAGGACTGCATCACGGTGGACATGGGCGGCACCTCCTTTGACGCCGCCTTGATCAAAAACCGAACGCCGTTTGTCACCACGGTCGGGGAAATTAACCGGCTTCGCCTGGCCTTGCCCATGTTGAACGTGGTCACCATCGGGGCCGGTGGAGGCAGTATCGGCTGGATAGACGAGGGCGGGTTGCTCCGGATGGGGCCCCAGAGCGCCGGCGCCCGGCCCGGCCCGGTCTGTTATGACCTGGGTGGGACGGAACCGACCTGCACTGACGCGGACTTGATTTTGGGCTATCTGGACCCGGATTTTTTTGCCGGTGGCCGGATGCCGCTAAACCTTGATCGGGCTGAGCAGGCCATCCGAGACAAGATCGCCCAGCCGTTGAAAATGGACCTGTATGAAGCGGCCCTGGGCATGTACCATGTGATCAATGTCAATATGGCCGCGGCCGTCCGGGAGGTATCCATCACCCAGGGGCAGGACCCCCGGGATTTTCCGCTGGTCGTGGCCGGAGGGGCCGGGCCCAACCATTCTTGCATGATCGCGCTGGAACTCGAGATCCCCGTCCTGGTCATTCCTCGGGAGTCATCCATCTTCTGTGCGGCCGGGATGCTCATGTCGGATCTAAAGCATGATTTCGTCCGGTCTTATCCGGTGCGGCTGAGCGATATTGATCCTCGGAGATTCACGAACATCTTCGACGAGATGAAGGCCGAAGGGGTCTCATTGTTGAAAAAAGAGCATATCCCGGAGGATAAAGTCCAGTTCGTCTATCAGCTTGATTTGCGCTACGTCAAGCAATACCACGAAGTGACCCTGGAGGTGCCGGAAGCCGGCGTCTACGCCAGCGATTATCAAGCCATGGCCGCGGCTTTTCACCCCGTGCATGATAAATTATTCGGTTATTCGTTGAAAGACCAGGGCACGCCCATAGAATTGATCAATATGCGGCTGACCGCGGTGGGGATCACCAGTAAGCCCAGGTTCCTGGAACAAGAATTCGCCGGATCAGATCCTGGGGCCGCCTTTAAGAAAAAACGCCGGGTCTTTTTACCCCTGGCCCGGTCTTTTGCCGAGGTGGCCGTATATGACGCCCATAAGCTTCGTTTCGGCCATGAAATCATTGGACCGGCCGTTCTGGAGCAGGTCAACACGACCGCCTTCGTCACGCCCGAATACGATGTCATGGTCGATCGTTTCGGTAGCTTTACCGTTTATCTCAAGGACCGGGCGGATGAAATCAGAAGGAGGATCATCACATGAGTCAGGCCAAGATCGATAAGATTCTGGTGTCCATTCTGCAGCGTCGATTTAAGTCGATTACCGAAGAAATGTCCATCGCCTTGACCATGACGACGAGATCCCCCATCCTGTGTGAGGCCAAGGATTTCGTCACCGGGTTGTATGACGCCCAGGGCCGGATGCTGGAGCAGAAAGAAAACCTGCCCATCTTGTCCTTCTCCCTGGCTCCGGTGTGTCAATACATCATCAAATA
>JADFXK010000476.1 GCA_015233625.1 Deltaproteobacteria bacterium
TTGGAGGATTTTGGCGGTGAGTCCTTAACTCATCTTCTTCCCGATCACAAGTCAGGTATGGAAGAATTCGTATGGCTGGCCATCCGAGTAACCGAGATTTTGGGTCTAATTCATCAGCGAAATATCATGCACAAGGATATCAATCCTTCTAATATCATTTGGAATCCGAGTACCGATCAAATCAAGATAATTGATTTTGGGATTGCCACCTCGTTGCCCCGGGAAAATCCGGAAATCCGTAATCCCAATGTGCTGGAAGGAACGTTGGCCTATCTGTCCCCGGAACAGACCGGACGGATGAACCGGGCCATGGATTACCGCACGGACCTGTATTCATTAGGCGTTACTTTTTATGAAATGCTGACGGGGTGTTTACCGTTTCAAACCGATGATGCCATGGCGATGATCCACGCCCATCTGGCAAAGACGCCCAAGCCGCCCGCCGAACTCGACTCCCGAATACCTCAAGTTGTCTCTGATATCATTTTAAAATTGATGGCCAAGACGGCGGAAGACCGGTATCAGAACGCCTTTGGACTCAAGGCGGATTTACAGCTTTGTTTAGATCAGATCCAGGCCACGGGAACGATCCAGCCGTTTGTGACCGGGCTGCAGGATATCTCCGACCGATTCCAGATTCCGGAGAAATTGTATGGCCGCGACGACGAGATCGCCGTCCTGCTGGCCTCATTTGACCGGGTCAGTCAAGGGGCCGGAGAAATGGTGCTGGTGGCGGGATATGCCGGGATCGGCAAGTCAGCCCTGGTCCAGGAAATCAACAAGCCGATTACGGCCAGGCGAGGATATTTTATTTCTGGGAAATTTGATCAGCTTAAACGCAATATTCCTTATGCCGCGTTTATCCAGGCCTTCCAGGAACTGATCCGGCTCCTGTTAACCGAAAGTGACGAAACTCTCGAGCGGTGGAAACAAGAGCTACTGATTGCCCTGGGGCCGAATGGACGATTAATGGTTGATATCATCCCGGACTTGGAACTAATTATTGGCCCCCAACTGGGTGCTCCAGAGATGCCGCCCGGACAATCTCAAAACCGGTTTAATTTGACGTTTCAAAATTTCTTGGGGGCCTTAGCCGGCCCTGATCGTCCTCTGGTCATCTTTTTGGATGATCTCCAATGGGCGGATTTGCCATCATTAAAACTGATGGAGTTGTTCATGACCGGACCAGGATCAGCTCACATCCTGATCATCGGCGCCTACCGGGACAATGAAGGTAATGCCGCCCATCCGCTGTGGCTGACTGTGGATGGGAGCCGGAAAGCCGGGGCCGGAGTCAGGACCATTACTCTGGCTCCTTTAGCCCTTTCCCATGTCAATCAACTTATTTCCGAGACGCTGAAGTGCGGGGTCAGGCAGGTCACGCCATTGTCGGAGCTGTGTCTGAATAAGACCCAGGGCAACCCTTTCTTCTTGAACCAATTTTTGATAGCGCTCTATGCCGATGGTCTGATTCAATTTGTATCCTCCCCATCAGGACATCTTGGCGATGGACGCGCCTGGAGTTGGCAATGGGATGTGGACCGGATCCGGCAAACAGAGATAACTGATAATGTCGTTGACCTGATGACCGGCAAGATTCAAAAACTACCGGATAACACCCAGCAGGTGCTGCAACTGGCCGCTTGTATCGGAAGCCCGTTTGACTTGGAGATGCTTACCATTGTGCGGGAAAAGCCGGCGGCGGAGATCATGGCCGATTTATGGACCGCCCTGCTTGAAGGGCTGATTCTGCCCATCAATTATGCCTATCAGTTCATTCCGGAAACTGATCAACAGCTCCAGATATCCTACCGGTTCTTACATGACCGAGTCCAGCAGGCGGCCTATTCCCTGATTGCCGAAGATCATAAACCGGAACTGCATCTCCGAGTCGGTCGCTTGATGCTGGCCCATATCCCGGCCCCAGAGCAAGATGAAAAACTGTTTGAAATCGTCAACCACATGAATACCGGGGCCGGACTAATCTCAGACCAGTCAGAGCGGGAAAAATTGGCGGAGCTGAATCTGGCCGCCGGAAAGAAAGCTAAGGCCTCCGGGGCCTGGGAACCCGCCTTGAGATACTTTTTGAACGGTCTGGAGCTAGTGGGAGAAGACGCCTGGGACCGGCGGTACGATTTGACCTTATCGCTGCATGGAGAGGCTGCGGAGGTCGCCTGTTTCAGCGGCGACCTGGAAACGATGGAGCAATTGGCTCAAGTGGTGCTGCAGAAAGCCGCGACCCTGCTCGATCAGATGAAAATCTATGAAATTAAGATCATGGCCTGCATGGCCCAAAGAAAATTCCAGGATGCCATCCAGACCGCATTGACCGTGCTCCGCCTGCTTGGGATTAGATTTCCTAAGAAGCCCGGAAAACTACATGTATTACTGGCTCTGATAAAGACTAAGGCGGTCTTGGCCGGAAAAAATATCGAGGACCTGGTTGACCTGCCGCTTATGGCTGATCCCCATGCCCTGGCCGCGCTGCGGATCATGACTAGCATATCCGTTGCAGCCTA
Source organism: Deltaproteobacteria bacterium (assembly GCA_015233625.1). GTDB lineage: Bacteria > Desulfobacterota > JADFXK01 > JADFXK01 > JADFXK01 > JADFXK01. The sequence goes on from JADFXK010000476.1 coordinate 2,520, forward strand.
TACCGCGGCCCCCATGCTTTATCCCCTAAGTGTATTAAAGAGGCTTGCCTTGTCAGTAAAATATGGCAATTCACCTCTTGCCTGCGACGTCTATAACGGTTACGGTTTGTTCCTCTGCGGCGTCATAGGGGACATCGACGGCGGTTATCGGTTTGGAAGACTGGCCGTCAATCTGCTCAAACGGTTGAACGTCAAGGATCGGGAAGCCGGCATCTGCGTCAGGGATAATATGTTTATCAGACATTGGAAGGAACATCTGAGAGAAACTATCGAGCCGCTGCAGGAGTCATACCAAAAAGGACGGGATAGGGGAGATCTGCTCTGGGCCGGCCTGGCCCTGAACCTGTCCATGAAACACGCATTTTTTGCCGGCTGGGAATTGGGAGAGTTGGACCGGACCATGAGGTTTTATCGTGAACCACTGGTCCAACTCAAGCAGGAAATGCCTCTGTACGGGTACGACCTCCTTCACCAGGCGGCCCTAATTTTGATGGGGAGAGGCCAGGACCCGCGCCGGACAATCGAGGAAGTCTACGACGAGCAAATCCGTCTGCAGAGTCAGGCTAACCTCGCGGATACGAATAGTCTGGCCGAACTCAATATGTTTAAGCTCGTGATCAGCCTGCTGTTCGATGACTGGCCCCAAGCGATTAAGAGTGCCGATCTGATGGAGAAATATCTG
>JADFXK010000477.1 GCA_015233625.1 Deltaproteobacteria bacterium
CTATGAAATAGGCTTGATAATCATCTCGCGATAGAATTCTTCGCGATCCAGAAATGGGTACATATCTTCTATCGGTCTGGACACTAGTGTCCCATCGGGTCTGGTGCTGGCGGATACAGTCGGGACAATTTCTTGGTCTCGAATACACATTACCTCGCACAAGACCGGGTCGGGGGAATTAATGATGGCTTTAAGATCATCGACCAACGTTTGGCTCCGGTCAATTTTGTGATATTGCAGGCCATAGGCTGCGGCGATTTTGGTTAACTCCGGAAACGAAACGCCGGAAGCGGTATCAGTCCCAAGAAAACGGCTTTCAAAAAATTTTCTTTGAGTGGCCCGGATAGATAAATATCCGTCGTTATTCCAAACAAATATCTTGATTGGCAGGCGGTGGTGAACTATCGTCTGTAACTCCTGGATGTTCATTTGGAATGAGCCGTCACCCGTGATGCCGATTACCCGACCTTGTTTCTGGGCAAACGAAACGCCAATGGTCGCCGGCAAGGCATAGCCCATTTCCGCCTGCCCACCGGAGGTGATTATCCTTTGTCCATCTCGCAGTTGGATGGCTTGAGTGACTACGTAAAATGATGACCCGGCATCACAAACCACCACGGAATCGTGATTCAGGACGGAAGATAGTCGATCGACAAAATAGTAGAGGTTAATGCCGTTGGAGTCATCACTATAACTAGGCAGGCAAGTAGGATATTTTCCCTTCCAATATTGACATTTATTGATCCAATCAGGAGTTGGCGGGAGACCGTCAAGGTCATTTAATTTATCCAAAAACAGCTTGGCGTCGGCATGGATAAACCGGTCAATCCGGACCGTATTCTTCTTGTGTTCGATCGGGTCAATGTCGACTACGACGACCGTGGCTTCCCGGGCAAACGTCTGGTACTCATGGCCCGTCGAACTGACGCTGAGGCGGCAACCCAAAGACAAGACCAGGTCGGCATTTTGAACGGCCAGGTTACCCGGTCGGTCGCCCTTGTTGCCGATTCGGCCGATATATAGTGGGTGATTGGTGGGTAAGACATCGACACCCAGTTTTGAGACCACAAAGGGAATCTGGAATTTTTCGACAAATAACTTAAATTCGGAAAGCGCCTTGGCCAATCGGATACCTTGTCCGGCAATGATTATCGGGCGCCCGGCCTGCTTGATCAGATCGATTGTCCCCGCGATATCCTCATTCGTTGGTCCGCCGAACTCCATTCTCATCTCTTCTTCAGTGGAAAAACCTAACAATTGGGCTGGGTCAATTTGGGCTCCTTGAACATCTAAAGGAATGTCCAACCAGACCGGACCCCGGCGACCATGCGTCGCCATAAATATAGCTTTTTGCAAATGGTAAGATATCGATTCAGGATTGTTTATCATTACTGCATATTTAGTCAGAGACTGCACAACAGAGATTATATCGGCCTCCTGCACCCCGAACTGACGGAGCATTAATCCTGAATTTCTGACTGTTTCTTTCCGTTTGCTTTGCCCCGAGAAGAAGATACAAGGAGTATTATCCTGCCAGGCATTAAGTAATCCCGTTACGGCATTTGTGCCGCCACATCCGGAGGTCACGAAACAGGCCGCCAAGCCGCCCGTGTACTTGGCATAAGACACGGCCGCCATCGCAGCAGCCTGCTCATGGTGGGTACAAACAGGTTTTAGGTTAGGATGACTGGCTATGCCGTCGGCCAAAAACATCATCCCACCACCCGACACCATGAACACGTGGTGGACACCTTGTTGATATATATAGTCGGCAATGTAATCAGCAACTCTCATGATATTTCTATCCAGTTCAGATCGAGCCCGACGTCTTTTTTACTAGATCCCGCCCGGCTCTAGATGACTTTATGACAGGTTAGGGTTTCCAGCTCGTGGACGATATTTCGGTAACCTCGCAATAAAATTTCACAATCAACAGAATAGGTTATATATTTCATCCCGATCTCGACGGCGTATTGTAGTTGTGCGGCAGTGGTGACGATTGTCCCGGGATATTTCCGGGCCTTAGTTATTTTTTTTGTAACATCCTGCAACATATCTTTTATTAGTGGATGATCCACTTGTCCCGGAATCCCCAGGGATTTTGATAAATCATAAATTCCGATAAATATTATATCTATACCAGAAACTTCTAAGATTGATTCAATCTGCTCAAACGCTTCTCGACCTTCGATGTGAATAGCTATCAAAGTAGACTTATTGGCGTTTTCATGAAGCCCTTTCGCCGGCCCATGACCATATCCCCCGGCCCGCGTGAATGGCGAAAAGCCCCTGTTCCCTAATGGAGGATATTTGGAATAGACAACTATGTCTTTAACTTCATCGACGGTGGTGATGTTAGGGACGTGAACGCAATGAACTCCTATTTCCAGGGCGCGTAATATTTCATCAGAAATTAAACCGCCAACCCGCATGACCGGAGACACGTTTCTTGATTCACATGCCATAACCATCTGTTGGGCTGTCTCGAAACTTATCGGCCCATGTTCAAAATCAATAATCAAGAAATCGAGACCGCTGGCCGAAATGACGTCGGACACAACAGGTGAAGGGATAACCGACCATGTCCCGATAACCACTTTTTCATTTTCTAATTTATTTTTTAAGAAATTTGTTTTGAGCATAAGGTCTCGATCACAAAACGCCCGCCTCATCGAATAGGAGGATTGAGGACGTTTGTCAGCAGAAAAACTTGGAGTTAGTTACTGCACCAATTCCCGACACAACCGACGATGTAGTCGATATGCTGCGGAGTCAGCCCTGGATACACGCCCAGCCAAAAAGTCCGGTTCATGATAATGTCTGTATTTTTCAGATCCCCGGCCAGCCGATAAGACAAATCTTTAAAATATGGCTGGCGGATGATGTTACCCCCAAAAAGCAGCCGCGTTCCGATCTTATGTTCGTTTAAGTAACGCATCAGGTCTTCCCGGCTGCGAGCCGCCGCGGGCCGGAGCGTGACCGGATAGCCGAACCAGGAGGGCTGACTCTGGGGCGTAGCTTGAGGCAGAATCAAAACGTCCTCAAGCGGCTGCAATCCTTGAGTCAGCAGATCGAAGTTGCGTTGCCGGAGGTCGATGAATTCGGGCAACCGGTCCATCTGGGCCAGTCCCACGGCCGCCTGCATATCGGTAATCTTGAGATTATAGCCCACATGGGAATAAATGTATTTGTGGTCGTA
>JADFXK010000478.1:0-2430 GCA_015233625.1 Deltaproteobacteria bacterium
GGCTAAAGACAGTCTGCCCCCGGAGGAGTTGGTGTCCCACTTGCTTAAGACATTAGGGGAGCAGACCAATACGGCTGGTCTCAAGTATGGTGATGTGGGAGCCAAATGCAAAATCGCCTGGAGACGAGGATTGGCTCTGGCCACCAAAACCGGTGACCCAGATAAAGGGACGGTTGGGGTCGAGACGGTCGCCCGCTTCATCTATCTTCTCTGGGAACAAGGCCGGTTGGTCGTTCAACCCATCAACCCCGGTAAAGCAGGAGGATGGAAAACCCCCCGGGTCTGGAGTCTCACCGCCGGCCGCGCCAAATTCCCTAAAATCTTCCAGGCCGCGCCGACATCCCCCGAGGAAATCAAGACCGAGACCCCGCCGCCGGATAAAGCAACGGATGTGACCGCCCTTAAACAGGCTTATGACAAGTATGCTCCGGAGTATCTGGGGTTTGTTCCTATCTTCAAGATCCGGCGAGAACTCGGCTGGCCCAGAGATGTGTTTGATCAGGCCCTCATTGCACTTCATGAGGTTGCTAAACCAACAATTGACTTGATGGGGGATCACCCGAAAAACTACACCGAAGACCAAAAGGGCGACTCTCTTCGACGAGGAAAGAACCTATTTCTCCAGATGCGCTGGAGGGATAAATGAAAAAGACGCAAGTAGAGCTCCAATTCAATCCCTTTGTTTCATCCGTGATGGGTAACCCCTGGAAGAGTACTGCGGTCCCAGACGTTAGAAGCATCAATGAAAGGACTTTTGGAGGTCTACTGAGTCTGATTAACAATATTCCCCACTGCCCTGAATTGGCCGCTGTGGTAATAGGCGAGACTGGTTATGGAAAAACGCATTTTATCAAGAGGTTGATCACAGAGCCGAACCTTGTCTTCGTCTATGTTCATCCATTGAAAGATCCCCATAGCTGTTGTGCTTCATTGCTTGAGGCGGCGGTGCTCAATCTTTGCGCTCCACCGCCCGGCCTTCCCAGAAGGGGCAAATGGACTCGTCTTGATCTAATGATCGCTCACGTATTAAAGAACACCATGTTGCATTATGCAGAACAAAACCGAAACAGAGTGGACCAAAAGACAAAGGACGTGTTGCAGAAGATCAAAAATGACCCATTGTTGCTCCTGACACTGAAAAACCCCGATAAATGGAGCAGAGTGCTGGAAGCTACCAAAGAGTTACTTTTGAACAGCGGCTTCCCTTTAGACGACGTGTCCGAAATGGTTTTGCATGCATTATTTCAATATGTAGACGAATCCAAACGCAAAACAGTTCGCACTATGTTAAGTGGATATATTCCCGAAGATGCGGACTGTCAATCGTTGGGAATAAAGTTCCGTGAAGGGGAATTTTCGATTGGCGCACAAGAAAATCGCGCCTTGAAGATTCTGCGGGCCATCGGAATCCTCCTCAATCATTACTGTCCCATGATAATCTGCTTTGATCAACTCGACAATCTCACTACGCCGGAGCAAGTAGAGGCGTTCGGATCTCTCATAAACTTCATCGTAAATGAAACACTGAACATTTTACCGGTGGCATTCATTCGTCCCGGCCTATTAACAAAGGATACTTGGGCCAACTGCCTGGACAAAGCTGCAAATGAACGGTTGCAGTCACACAAATTCTTCTTAGAAAGTCTTGACTTGGAAGACAAAATTGAAATCGTTCGCCAGCGCCTTATTTGGGCCGGCGGAGGATTTCAAAATGAAATTGATAGCCTTCTATCATCTTGTAAGCGTGAGATAGAAAAAGTTCTCCTCTCAGATGAGGCCAGCCCCAGGCAAGTCATCAGGACCGCCAATAGTCTTGTCGAAAAACTCCATTACCCTGCCCCGTTAAACCTGGTCGAAGTCGCGATTAAACAAGGGACAGGCCCGGTGTCCTCGCCGGTTGAGCATCCCTCAGATGTCCTTAGAGTCTTCTTTGAGGAAGAACGCGAAAAGATCATTTACAACAAGAACGTAGAGCCAATCCGCAAAGAGACCATCATCGAGGCTCTTCATCTTTACTTCGCCAACCGCGGCCCGGCGACCCCGTACCAGGTGACGAAACTAGCCGAAGATGCCAAGATCGGCTTGACCATCAAGATCCAGTCTTCTGGGCCCGGTTCTGCGCCCAAGACCATCGACTTTTTAATGGAGACTACAGTTAATGGGACATCTTTGATAGGCGCTTTTAAGAGGTTAAGGAGCAGGATCACCGCCGGAACGGCCACCTGCTCATTCTTCTTACGTGATTCCCGCGCCCAAATACCAACGAAACCAGGTGGCATGCCGAAAACCGTGGCGGAACGGGATGAATTCCTCAAGGCCGGCGGCGCCGTGGGATAACTGGAAGGCACCCATCTGGCCGACTTGCGGGCCCCGGTCCATACCTCCAACGCGGTCGGCTCCGACCACCTCCCCTACACCAACCCGGCGGGC
>JADFXK010000478.1:2440-3199 GCA_015233625.1 Deltaproteobacteria bacterium
AAGACAAGAGGTTGACCGGGACATCTTCAGTGCCTTTGTCCGAGACAGCTTTACTTCCGACTTCATCGCCAACTTAGAAAAGCAATTCCTGACCTGTCCGGCGGCTTGTGCGCCCCCTCCGCCCCGGCCGGTTCCGCCGGCCGATCCCATCGAACAAATCTTGGCCATTCTGAAAACCGCGCCCTTCAAGTACAAACTGGAGAGCATCGCCTACGCCCTTGGAAACAAATATCAAATTACTCTTAGCCATGACGAGCTGGCTGTCTGCATCGGTAAACACGCGGAAAAGATATCCCAGATTCCGATTTCGCCGCCCATCTACTACTTAAGGCCGAAAAGATGATCCTGTGGCCGACCCATGTCCGCCAGGCTTGCCTCTGTCCCAGGCTGATGGTGGATAATTACGTTAACCATCACGACCACCGGATCAGGTCCGGCGGAGCCATCTTTCACGGCAGATTCTTCCATGACCAGGTGGCGGCCAGAATGTTCGACCAACTCGCCGGCCCTCCGCAACCAGAGCTGGTGTCCATCATCGTGAAGAATATCAAAGACCCTCCCGCCTTGGCCGGTGCGCTGTGGGAGTACCTGGATGGTCAATACCTCAGTCCGGCGTTGGAAGGGCCGAATCTACCGAAAAATATCAATGCCACGCAGATAGAGGCCATGGCCAATGGACTGGGCCTGTTGTCCGGTTTTTTGGCCGAGATGATTGCCCGGCAAAAGCCTTTCTTCCGGTCCGGACGAAAACTGGTCCAG
>JADFXK010000479.1 GCA_015233625.1 Deltaproteobacteria bacterium
CCGGGGCCGATTACTACGATCAGAAGCACAAAGATCGGGTAGTCAAGAACATGGTCAACAGAGTCAAGCAGTTAGGCTACGACGTGGTGCTCACCCAAACTGCCTGATAGAAGAGTCTCATAAGAGACTACTATGAACAGAAATACCGAGACCGCACCATAAAAAACATGAAGAATACGGCCGCAAAACTAGGCCTGGAATTAACCCTGACCCCGGTGGTCACCCCGGACGCCCAAACGGCGGTTGGGATGTGATCCCGGACCAAAACCGGGAAGTTTCTCATGAGTAACCGGGAACCAGCAACCCGTAACCCGCAACACGTCAGTAGCCATTGTCATAAATGTCTTTTTCCCGGACACTAAATTCCAGTTTGAACCGGCGGTCGTCCTGCTGAGAAACACACCATAGTTCTAAGACGCCCACTTCCGTCACCTTGATATCCAGCGTCACCGGAATAATGGCGCCCATTTGGCCTTCGAGATGAGCTTCTAACGTGGTAATCTGTTCGATTTCTCCCTCCCAGTCATCCACGACCATGCCGATGTGGTCGTGACGCCGGGTGGCGGAGCCCAGAAATTCAAATTTGACCGGTTCACCCACAACTAAACCGAATTCTTTGTCCGGCACCACGGTATCGGTTCCCTCTTCCATTCCAAAGGGAGCCACACACAAGGCTTTGATCGGCACCGGCATTCCGGGCACCGCGGGCAGGGCGGCTTCTACGCCGATATAATAGGTTTTGGCCAAACCACCGCGGATTCGGATGCCTGTGCCGCGACGGGCCAGACCATAATAGACAGCTCCTCGGGCCACGGCTAAGTCAAAATCACGGCTGATTATTTCCCGGACGGCGGTTTCTTCTCCCCCGGGGACCCAGGAGGAAATAACATTCAGCACTCTATCCCGAAGCGTCTGGGCCTTCATTACCCCGCCATTGAACAAGATTGCGGTGGGCCTGGCCGGGCCGGTTTCTCCGTTCTCGTCGGCTGTTCGCTGTTGATTCAGGAACTGGGCCAGATGATGGGTGATGGCCGGGTCTGAAGTATAGGATAGGCCCATTTCCCGCATTCCGGTGCGGCGTTGCGCTTGTGGCCGGACCTGGCTGTCGCATTCTGGGAAGAAGCCATTGGTCAGGACCTGTTCCACCTCGGCCCGCGCCAACTCAATTTTGAGCGTCCCCCCAATCAGGCTTCGGCCACGACCAAGAATGGTCACCGGATAGGACATGGCCTCCCGATTGTTGAACAGGTATTCCTTTGCCTGGCGGCAGCCGTGGCATAACCCTCGCATTTCATAGGGGTTAAGCTTCCGTCCCTGGGTAGCCAGGCGGGCCGCCACGGAATAAGCCATGGTCAGGTCCATGTTGTCCCCGCCCACCAGCAGGTGCTCGCCCACCGCGATTCTTTCCAGGACCAATTCTCCGTCCACTTCGGAGACTTTGATCAGACTGAAGTCACTGGTGCCGCCACCGACGTCCACGACTAAAATCAAGTCACCGACTCTGACCTTTTTCCGCCATCTTTCTTTGGTCGTGTCAATCCAGGCGTAAAAGGCGGCCTGCGGTTCTTCGAGCAAGGTGACCTGGGGTAATCCGGCCATTTCGGCCGCCTGGACCGTCAAGTTTCTGGCCACCACGTCAAAGGAGGCTGGAACCGTCAGAAAGACCTCTTGATTCTCAAAGAGCAGTCGGTCGTCATTTTGGGCCATGACATGGTTCCAGGAGTCTTTAATATGCTTCAAGATGGCCGCCGAAGCCTCGACCGGCGACAGCTTCTGTCCATCACTAGGAGACTCCCACGGCAGAATCGGTTTGTTTCGATCCACCCCGGTATGACAGAGCCAGGACTTGGTGGAGGCAATCAGGCGTTGGGGAATCTCTGCCCCGCGGTCGCGGGCAAACTCGCCTACGGCCATGGTGCTTTGAGAATTCCAGGGTAGGGCCAGCGCACCTTGGGGCACATCGTGTGGTCCAGGCAACAGCACAAAAGAAGGCAGCATATCTCTATCGGCAATGGAACCCGGACCGACCAGTTGTGGCACCTTGAAGATTTGAATGTTAGGTTCTTCACCTTCATCTATCCGGGCCTCTGTATAGGCCACCACGCTGTTAGTGGTGCCCAAATCGATACCTATGATATATGTGGGATCAGACAAGGGATGAATCCTTTCATAATTGTTGACTGGTTTCTGGTGAGTCTGAAGACCGGCCGGGGGAAGGGCGGGTAGGGCCTTGCCGCCAGATTATCAAATTTCAACCTCGGCCGGAGCGATGATGCCCGGGTCGGTGGTTCCAGACAGGCTGGGCAATTCCAACCGGGAAACCCGCCAGCCGCGGTGTTGCAATATGCCTCGGAACGGTGGTTGGTTCGGAATGTTACCGGTCAGATTGATACTTCCGGCGTCAAACCCAAGCGGAACAGTCACCTCTTCCCCTTCTTCTTGGTTGATAACGGAAACCAGGGTCACGCACTTGTTCAATACTTGACGGCAATTTTCATGGATACTGCGGACCGCGGCCCCAATCTGGGCATCATCGTAGTTTTCCAGGTCTTCGTTTAGGAAATCGACGAACCGCCCTTCCCGTTGCAGCAACGACAGGATCTGCAGAGACCGGCGCCAGTCATCATCAATATTTCTTTTCATTTCCTGCAAGGCCGGTTTCATCAGCTGCTTCATGATCGGTTTCTCTTCCCTTTTGGCCGGTTTCTCCTGCTTTATGATCGGTTTCTCTTCCTTTTTCTTCGGCGTCGGAGGGATTGGCCGGGGGGCCGGTTGCGGGGCCGATTGCAGGGCGGGTAAGGTCCTGGCCCTCTTGATCATACGCTTAACGGAAATAATCAGGCACAGCCACAGGAAGAAAGCCGTAACCAGCAGACTGACGGCCAATACTCCGTAGGAGACCAAATCATATTCATGAATGGCTTGCTTTAATGTTTCGGCCCGGTTTTTTTCTTTAGATATTACGGGTTGCCCCTCGGTCTTGTTTGCAGAGGGCAAGGACTGGCTTTCCGTCTTTACAAAATAGTCGGTAATGTACTTATCAACATAATTATTGATGGGTTTGTCCCAAAATTTGTACGAAACCAGACAGACGGCTAGCAATAAGAACCAGAAAAATATCCAGAAAAACAGTTTACTCGATACGCTATTAGATTTGACACAACTTCTGTGGATTACTGCAAT
>JADFXK010000047.1:0-10538 GCA_015233625.1 Deltaproteobacteria bacterium
TTCGTGAATGGCACGTACACTTCCAGCGCCTCGGCCACCATCCTGACTTTCCTGCAGATGGTTAATCCGGACATTCCCCATAACGACGGAATGATCCGGCCGATTCAGATTATCATTCCCCCAGGGACCATCCTCAACGCGGCCTATCCGGCGGCCACGACTTACGGCAACCACCTGTGCCCCAATAATGCCGACGCCATCATGCGGGCTTTGGCTCCGGTGATTCCGGACCGGGTTACGGCCGAGTGGAATGAATTGCTGTGTTCTCTGACCACCGGCATCGACCCCCGAAAGATGGAACCATACGTGGATATCGGGTTTATGGGCCTGAAGGGGGGCTCAGGCGCCATCAAAGGGGTGGATGGTTACGATCACATCGGCATGATTGACGCCTCAGGCGGGGTGCTGGATCAGGACTATGAGATGTTCGAGCAGCAAACCCCCCATGTGCTGCTTCATCATGAATACTGGACCGATTCCGCCGGGGCCGGGCAATGGCGAGGCGGTTTGGGGGTGGAGACCAGGTTTCGCATCGGGAGCGACCGGACCAAACTGGTCACCTTTGGCGACGGCGACGTGGAACCGGCTTTTGGGGCCCATGGCGGTATGGACGGAACGCTGAACAAGATCGAACTGACCTATCCTGATGGACGGTACTATTTATGCACGACTAAAGACCTGGTCACGGACGTCCCGACCGGGACGATCTATTTTCAACAGGCCGGCGGGGGAGGGGGCTACGGCGATCCCAAACTGCGCCCGATCCACCTGGTGGTCAAAGATGTCAGAAACGGCGTGGTCTCGGTGGACGCGGCCAGGAACCATTACGGGGTGATCATTGATCCTAAAACCTTTGATGTGGATGAGGCCGCTACGGCCGGATTGCGGAGGTAACCTTGTGAGAATTGTATGTGCCAACGCAAATGTTCGTCAGCTCTCCGAGTGCATCTTACTTAGATCTGTACGACCGGCATCAAAAAGCGGCGAGGCGAATTGTTCTTTCTGATGAACGAAGCGATTAAAACCAGTAAAAATAATTAGTTGTAGGAGCTGCCACATTATGAAGATTTTTTCTAAAGGTGATCATAAGATCATTTGGGGTGATGCTCTGGAGGTTATGCAGAGTCAACTGCCTGATGGGTCGGTAGACCTCATCTTTGTAGATCCGCCGTACAATATTGGAAAGAGGTTCAATGACAGACGAGACAAATGGGAGTCGGAAGAAACTTATTTGAGATGGTGTTATTCATGGTTCGATACTTGTATACAGAAACTTAAAGATAACGGTAGCTTTTATCTTATGAGTGCGACGCAAAATATGCCGTTCTTTGATATCTATTTGAGAAATAAACTTCAAATATTGTCTCGTATTGTGTGGTGCTATGACAGCTCAGGCGTTCAGGCCAAGAAGTATTATGGTTCATTGTATGAACCAATCCTCTTCGCAGTAAAAGACAAAAACAATTATACATTCAATTCCCAAGATATTCTTGTTGAGGCCAAGACAGGAGCAAAGCGCAGATTAGTAGATTACAGAAAGCCTAGCCCGTCACTGTATAATATTACTAAAGTCCCTGGGAACGTTTGGGAGTTTCCGAGAGTACGATATAGAATGGATGAATACGAGAACCACCCCACACAAAAACCCATCGCCCTTATTGAAAGGCTCATAAGGGCAAGCTCAAATCCTGGTGATATTGTTCTTGATCCGTTTTCGGGAACATTTACCACGTCGTATGTCGCTAAGATGTTAGGACGCAGTTCAATAGGCATTGAGGCAGAGGAAAGCTACGTCAAGATCGGTTTAAGGCGGATCGGCATTTTGACTCATTACGATGGAATAGAGTTGAGAAAAGAACCGCGGTCTTACGAGGTTGCAGGAAATTCGGACGGACAACAACTTAAGCTCTTTCAGGAACGATGATGGATCATGAATTTACAGACCAACTGAAAGGAGTATTGCGAGCACGTTTTGGGGAACACGCTGAAGATGTGTACGAAAAGAGCCCCATGCTGCAATACCTCAATATAAAAAGCAGGTCCGCGCATAGAGGATCAAAAGCAAGGGGAAGCTTTGCGAATTTTTACGCCATTTACGTTTTGGTGGAGGACTATCTGGCGCATGGTTTTAACAAAGAGGGTGATTATTCAGGATATGAAGGTGCTAGATTCAAAGATTTGTTTCGTCGGCAGAGGGAATTGCCCTTTGGGAACAGGCTGCAGAATCATGCCTTAAATCACCGTATGAACGAAGAGTTCCGGAAATACTTTCCACAATCAACATTTATCCCAATCTTACGAGATGTTAGTACAAATCGTTATTGGATTAATGAGAATCTTTTAAAGGTGACGGCTAACAGCAATCTATATAATATTGCAAGTGTTCTCATTGATATAATTGACTTATATGTAAAAACAAAACGACATGCCTTCAATTCGTTTATCCAAACCTGCGAACGATTAACAAATATTGATAAAGAGAGTGCTAATGCTATAGAAGAATTCATACTGAGTCTCTTGGCCACAAACGTTGATGCGCGAATTTTTGAAATCGTAACTTACGCTATTTTGAAGTATTACTATGACGAACAGATGGTGTATCTCGGCTTCGAAATCGATCACATTACCAAAGAAAACCTGAAGCTGTACAAGACAGGCCGAACAAATGCGAATGATGGAGGTATCGATTTTGTGATGCGGCCACTTGGGAGATTCTTTCAAGTGACAGAAACTCTAGACGTGAGGAAATACTTTTTAGATATTGACAAAATAGAACACTATCCGTTAACATTTGTCATCAAATCTGAGAAATCAGTTGACTATTTGAGGCGGCAACTTGAAGATAAGGCCAGGAAACAGTATTCTGTAGCGGCCATAGTCCGGCAATATCTAAACTGCATCGAAGAAGTTATTAATATTCCTGCCTTGGAGGAGAGGTTCAGAGAGACAGTGAAAAAGAACCGCATTAGAGACGTGTTGGAGGAGATCATCAAACAAAGCAAAGTTGAGTTTAATCATAGGGGATCCGACGAAGACGGATAGCGCAACTAGCCTCTATTTATTGCGTAACTATTTGGACCTCGGGGTTACTTATCGTTGACAAATTGGAGGTAATTAGCATGGCCCGTTTTATGCCCGAAGTCAAGACCACGGAAGAACTGGCCGCGCTGCAATTGGAAGGCCTGAAGTGGACGGTCAACCATGCCTATCATGGTTCCGACTTCTATCGGAGAAAACTGGACGCGGCCGGGGTGAAGCCGGAAGACATCAAGTCCTTGGCCGACTTGACGCGGTTACCGATGACCACGGCCCATGAACTCCAGGAAGATTATCCCTTTCCGCTGCGGGCCGTGCCCCATGACCGAATTGTCCGGATTCATGCCTCATCCGGCACCACCGGTAAACGCAAAGTCCTCTGTTATACGGCCAAAGACATCGAAGACTGGACCCATTTTTTTGCCCGATGTTACGAGATGGCCGGTTTAACCACGGCGGACCGCGTCCAGATCGCCGTCGGCTATGGCCTGTGGACGGCCGGAACGGGTTTCCAGGCCGGGTGCGAGCGACACGGAGCCATGGCCATTCCCATCGGTCCCGGTAATGTGGATCTGCAATGTGAATTCCTGGTGGATTTTCAAAGCACGGTGCTCTGCTGCACGGCCTCCATGGGTCTGTTATTGGCTGAGCGAGTGGAAGCCGAGAAACTACGGGACAAAATAAATCTCAAGAAAGTCATCTTCGGCTCGGAACGGTCCTCCCAGGCCATGCGGGATAGAATCAAAGTCCTGCTGGGGGTGGAGCATCTTTTTGATATTCCGGGCATGACCGAACTGTATGGGCCGGGAACTGGTCTGGATTGTCTGAAGCATGAAGGCATCCACTACTGGGCGGATTACTACATTCTCGAAATAATCGATCCCGAAACCTTCCAACCGGTGCCGGAAGGCGAGACCGGCGAAATGGTCGTGACCACGCTGCGGAAAGAAGCCGCTCCGCTGATTCGGTATCGGACGCGGGACCTGACCAGGTTGATCCCCCAGTTATGCTCCTGCGGCTCCGTCCTGCCCAGGCATGGACCGCTGCTCGGCCGTACCGACGATATGATCATTTTCAGAGCGGTGAATATCTATCCCGGACAAATCGACCACGTCCTGTCCAGCGTGGCCGGTGTCGGCAGCGAGTACCAGATTCATCTGGACCGGAAAGACGACGGCAAAGATTATATGACCGTGGCGGTGGAAAGGGCCAAACAAGGCGATCCTGCCGGTGACGATAACCTCATCAGAGCCGTCTCGACCGGCATCAAAAAGCAGGCCATGGTCAGCGCCGATGTCCGGATTGTCAATTATGGGGACCTACCTCGGAGCGAGCGAAAAAGTAAACGTGTCTTTGATCATCGACCGGATTAGCCGGACCGCCATCGACTCGACGCGGCAAGCCTTCATGGACTCTCCCTCTGAGACCGTCCAGCCACTTGAGGCATGAATATGAGAATCACCGATATCGCCGTCAAAGGGCTCTTCGGCACATTTGATCACCACATTCCGTTGAACTTGAATGAACGAGTCACCATCATTCACGGGCCGAACGGATTTGGGAAGACCGTCTTGCTGCAACTGATTGACGGATTATTCAATTATAATTACGAGATATTTTCCAGGGTACCGTTCAGTCTTTTTCGAATCAAATTCACTAACGAAACCTCGTTGAATGTAAAGAAAAGTCGGCCCACATCGGCCGGGGGCGGCCCGGAAATCAAAGCCTATGGATTGCGGCCCGAAGATGAATTAATCGATCTGGCGTCTTTAAGCCTGGAGGGGATTACAGATTTTGCCGGTGATCTGGAAAATCTATATCTTGAATTACGCAGGACCGGGCTACCTGGGTGGTTCAACACAAAGACCGGATCGACACCGGATGGGCCGGATAAAACTGGACTTTACGTTTGGTGGCTGCTAAGAAGACATCCTCGCTACCCTGACTGGCTGGCGATTATCCGGTCGGTTAATCCCGTTTGTTTGATAAGCAGTGACCGACTGATGACGTCCCAACAGCCGGTGATGGACCCACGGTCGGGAGCAGGCCAGGGCCCGATGGGCAGCCCAGGTCTGTCCGGTAGTTCGACGCCACCGCCGAATAAGTATCCGGCCGTAACTGAATACTCCAGACAATTATCGGCTAAGATCCAAAAAACTTTGGCTGATTCAACCCAGTTATCCTTGACTCTGGACAACACTTACCCGAAACGTCTGATCGGCGACTTGCGTGAGAAGAAATGGGCCGAGCTTAGTGAAGGCGACATCCGTCGAGAACTAAGTGAGTTAGAGAAGAAGATGGCGCGCCTGGCCGCGGCGGGGTTGCTGGATAAGCAACAGGACTCCGTCGAGATCCCCAACCAACCCGTGGGCCGGGACACCTCACACGTACTCATGACCTACGTGTCGGACGTCAAACAAAAGCTGGGTATTTTTGATGAGATGCTTCAGAGAATTGAATTGTTGAAAAGAATTATCAATGAATATTTTTATGGCAAGGAATTAATTATCGACAGACAAGAAGGGGTTGTCTTCACCGGGCCGGATGGAAACAGGTTGCCGTTGGCCGGGCTGTCCTCGGGCGAGCAACACCTCCTGGTCTTGGTCTACAAACTCCTTTTTGAGGTGGAGACCGACAGCCTGGTCATGATCGATGAGCTGGAGACATCCTTACACATTGCCTGGCAACAGAAGTTCTTGGACGATCTGATGGAAATTACCGGGTTAGTTGGATTTGATTGCCTGATCGCCACTCACTCACCAGATATCATTAGCGATCACTGGGAGTTGACGGTGGCCCTGGAGGCTCGTAGAGACCAGGCGGAAGCAAGGCCGGCATGAAAGATTTCATTACCCCGAGACGAACCGCGAATGCCATCCTAATGCTCAGGGCGCACGCTCAATATCGAAGTAAAAGCTTTCTGGTGGTTGAGGGGCCGACCGATCGTGACATTTTTAACCGGCTGATCGACCAAAATAATTGTGACATCAAGGTGGCTTCTGGAAAAGATAACGTGATCATGGTGCTTAAGGAACTCGAAAAAGGAAAGATGAGGTTCGAGGGAGTCCTGGGCGTGGTCGATGCGGACTTCTGGTTGCTGAATGGAACGGCGTCACCGGTTGACAATCTTTTCCTGACAGATACCCACGATCTGGAGACGATGATTATTTCATCTCCGGCGCTGGAAGAGGTGGTGCGGGACTACTCCCCTCCGGGTTGCATTTTGTCGCCCGAAGAGCTGACTGCGATCATTCGATGGACATTGATAACTATTGGAAAAGACATCGGCTATATGCGATGGTTGAACGATACGGAGTCTCTGGGATTGAGGTTTGAGGGATTGCCCATCGCCGACTTCGTCGAGCCGATGACACATGCGATAGACATCGCCCGGCTGATATCCGCAACCAGAGCCGGCGGAAACGGGGATTCGTTAGAGGAAGCCGTTATTAAACTGAAATTTTGTGAATTGCAGGAGGTGGCGGCTGATCCCTGGCAGCTCTGTCAAGGACACGATCTTATTTCTCTCTTAGAAATTTTGTTGCCGCTGATTATTGAACAGAATTGTGGCTATGATGCCGCGGCCGGATCCATTAATCAAGCTGCCCCAACAGAAATATCCCAAAGTCTTCTGGCCGCTTTCGGCCCCGGCTTTTTCGCGGAAACCAGACTGTGTGCTTCGATCAAAAAATGGGAAGAAGCTAACCACCCGTATCGTGTTTTGTCAGAATCAAGGTAGTCGCAAGAAGGAAACGGTCGGACGGCGGTGGAGGTAATTATGCCAAAAATATGTTCGGGTACGATGTTTTTACCCCCTGAACGGTCATCTGGGGAAGATATCCGCCGGCAACGGGAAAAACTGCTCGAATTCCCGCTGTTGAAAACTATTGTGGATGGAATTCCCGATGGGGTCCTGATTCTAAACAACCCGACCAGGCAGATAATTATTGCCAATTCCGCCTTGTTGGAGGCCCTTGGTCTCGAACATGAACAGGACGCGCTGGGCAAGAGACCGGGGGAAGCTCTGGGCTGTATTCATTCTGCAGAGCACTCGTCCGGCTGCGGCACTTCGGAATCTTGCCGCCACTGCGGCGCGGCCAAGGTGTTGAACCAATGCCGGATGGGGCGAAAGGCCGCGGACGAGTGCCGGATTATCTGTATTTTTGAGAGTGAAACTAAGGCCCTGGATCTGCTCATTTGGGGTACCCCGTTCAGCTTTGGCGATCAGGATTTGATCTTGTTTGCGGTGGCCGATATCAGCCACGAAAAACGCCGGCGGGTTCTGGAACGGATTTTCTTTCATGATTTTCTAAATACTGCCGGTGGATTACGTTCTCTCGCCGAACTGTTGCTTGAAGAAGCTTCGGCGGAACTCAACGAAATCGTTCAGCCGATGTACGAAGCCGCCGACATCTTGATCAACGAAATTGAGTCACAGCGGCAATTAGTGGAAGCGGAAAACGGCGAGATGGAAGTCAACTGGAGCCAGATCTCTTGTGCCGGATTCTTGAGGGAGTTGGCCGGGCGGTGTCGAAGAATGGAGGTGGCCAAAGATCGTCATCTCAGGATTGATTCCAGGTCGCCTGACGTAGAGATAACTACTGATTATATTTTGCTGAATCGTGTTTTGAGTAATCTGGTCAAGAACGCCCTGGAATCGTCTGGACCGGGTGAAACCGTTTCCGTGGGGTATCTGATGCAGCCGGACCGGGTGGAATTTTGGGTCCACAATCAAACGGAATTGCCGGAAGACATAAGACTGCAACTATTCAAACGTTCTTTCTCCACCAAAGGGCCGGGCCGGGGCCTGGGTTTGTATAGCGTCAGACTGCTCACTGAACGATACCTTCGGGGTAAGGTGCTATTTACTTCATCCTCAGAAGAAGGCACAATCTTTCGGATCAATTTACCTTTGTCAGAGCCGGCGGATCGCCCGGACTAACAAACCTGGTGTGCCGTCCGGCTCGTTCGGACCGTGCGGCCCGTCATGATCGGCTTAGCCGGCGGACAACTCGGTGCGGTTTCGCCCGAGATACTTGGCGGAGAGCATGGCCTGATCCGCCCGGTCGAGAGCGTCGCCGATTTCGTCATCGGGCTTGATATTACTTATGCCCAGGCAGATGGTCACTGGCACGCTCGCAGCGCCAAATTGGAAATCTATCGAAGCAATCATCTTTCTAATCTTTTCAGCAACGATATATCCTTCCTGGATGGAAGTTTCCGGTAACACAATGACAAATTCGTCTCCTCCAAAGCGGGCAAAAAAATCCACCTCCCGGACATGTTCTTTCACCACTTCACAGAGCTCTTTCAATATTTGATCACCATTCAGGTGGCCGTACTTGTCGTTTATGGCTTTGAAATTATCGACATCAAACATGATCAAAGTGCACGGTCGGCCATACCGCTCATGCCGAATGATCTCGTCATTCAAACGTCGGTTCAAGGCGCGGCGGTTGGGGATTTGAGTCAGGTCATCTATTTCCGCCTTGCCTTTGGCTTCCTCGAATTCACGTCTGACCTCCGTAAATTTCTTCTGCAAACTATTGACACTCTCCTCCAATTCCATAAACTTATTCTTCTCTTGCTTGCGTTTTTTCCTAATGGTGGCTCTGATCAGATCGAGACCCTTAATCGTCATTTCTTTTAGCTCAGAAGGCGCCAGCCTCTTATCCAGGTTTTCTCTGATGCTGATTACTTCACTCCTGATTATCCGGTTTAAGGCCAGGCCGCTCTCCAATGCACCCCTCTCCTTATCTAACAGCTCATCAACAAATTCTTGCTCCAATTCTAGTAGCCGATCTAATATCTCGTAGAGCATCTTGGTTGTTTCTTCGTTCTTGCGGGTATACTCTTTGATCAGCCTGGTGATCAGCCGTTTATAATTGACTATATCGTTTAGATTAAAGTTATTAAGCAATTCGGAAATAAAATGATCTAGCCGGAGATTGAACTCAGCCTCATTCTCAGAATAAAGTTGGTTGATTATGCCCATCAGCAATTCTTGGAATTCGCCCTGCAATTTCTCCCGCGAGACTATTATCCGGGATAGGACTCTTTCGGCCATCGGACGGCTGATTCCTGAAAACTCCAGGCCGTAGTAGCAGATATGATCAGAGCCGTCATCCTTACGAATTACAGTGGCCTCAAGCTCAACATTCTGCCCGGCTGAATAAGGAATAGACAAAAATACCAGTTGGTTAATAGTTAGAAATGCCTCAGTGGTGATTCTGCACCCGGCCTTGCTCATGTCACGTATTGTGGCTGGGAAAGGGCCGACTGGACCGGCCTGGTCACGGGACTGAATAGACAATCCGGCACTTATGCGGACTTCGAAGCGCTTGTCGTGTCTTTTGTCCATTCTTTCGATATGATTCGGAAAAGTCAAGAAAAGGATCGGAGCAGGCGAGAGGGTCGAACCAATGGTTCGGCACTTGAACCCCAACAGGGTTTCGTCATCTAACAATCTAACGATGTAATTATCGCTTCCGGCTAATGAGGTGATGATGGCGCCCTGGACCACAGGCATGTCAACGGCCAAATAGACGCCTCTCTTGGCTCCTACGATCAATGAGCGACCGCTGATTCGCTTACCGTCACGTCCAATAGTTTCAACCAGAACTTTGGCCTCTAACGCCGGAATAAAGCCGTCTTCCTTTAACCATTCGGTTATCATATCCATATTTTTTCTATCCATTGACCATCTTCATATCAGGAGTCGCTCCTCGGATTACGAAAATTAATATCGAATTCTACCTTTCTTATTTTCGGCGATAAGGGCAAAACCATCAAGGGTCAGAATGACAAATGATCATTCTCGGCCACTCCCTCCAGGTCATTTCTAGCGGAACGAAGCGCTTAAGATTCTCACTTTCGTTCGGAACGACCAATAGAGCCCTCGCTCAACCGCAATTCTGCCCTGGTAGCCTTACGGCAGCTATGCTTTTCTAGACCCGGTTATTCCGCCCGGAGATGATCTTCAAACGGGCCCAACAGGAATGTTTGATTTGGTTCTCTGAAGACCAGAGGTTTCTTCTTCGTCAAGCCTCAATCCGACAGTTTAACGCTATGAACAAAAAAACGCAAAGAAATTTAATTATTCCTTTGCGTTTTTTACGGTTAATCGATTGTGACGAACAATTCCGGACAATATCGACTCAAGCTGAGGTACCAGAGATCAATGGGTCCTGATCTCCGGAGATGGGGTTACATCACAAAGCTGAAATAAATTAAATGGTTCGGGCACAGGGTTGATGAACAACTCATCAGGATGGTTGAGCACCAGGGCTTCCCCTAATACCTGGTCCATATGATCCACGGGAATAATGTTCATTGATCTCAGGATGTTACTTGGTATTTCCTTGAGATCTTTTTCGTTTTCTTTGGGAATGATGACCGTCTTGACGCTGGCCCGGTTGGCCGCGATCAATTTTTCCTTTAACCCACCAATAGGCAGCACCCGGCCGCGCAAGGTAATCTCGCCGGTCATGGCCAGATCGTTC
>JADFXK010000047.1:10557-16683 GCA_015233625.1 Deltaproteobacteria bacterium
GCCGATGGTGATTCCGGCCGAAGGACCATCTTTAGGAATGGCTCCCTCAGGGACATGGATATGAATGTCCACCTTTTGATAAAAATCTAAAGGCAGGCCGATACAGTTGGCCCGAGACCGAACGTAACTCATGGCCGCCTGAGCAGATTCTTGCATCACCTCGCCCAGTTTGCCGGTGATGATTAATCGGCCTTTGCCAGGCATTAAGACCACTTCAGTTTGGAGCAGTTCACCGCCTACTTCCGTCCAGGCCAATCCGGTGGTGAGCCCTATCTCATTCTTTTCTTCTGTCTTTCCGTATCTGTATTTCTGCACTCCCAGGTACTTGGAAATGGAGGAAGAGGAAACCTTCATGAGCTTGTCAGTCCCCGTCTTGAGGAGTTCTTTGGCCACCTTGCGGCAAACAGAGGCTATCTCCCGTTCCAGGTTTCTGACTCCGGCTTCTTTTGTGTATTCCCTGATGATACTCAGGATGGCATTGTCGGAAAACTCAATTAGTTCTGGTTTAAGGCCGTTGGCTTCCTGTTGCTTCCGGAGCAGGAACTGTTTGGCGATATTTAACTTTTCATCTTCGGTGTACCCAGGCAGGCGAATGATTTCCATCCGGTCCTGGAGAGGCAGGGGAATCGAGTAGAGATTATTGGCGGTGGTAATGAACATGATATCGGACAGGTCATAATCGACGTCCATATAATGATCATTAAAGGCCATATTTTGTTCCGGGTCCAAGACCTCAAGCAAAGCGGCCGCGGGGTCGCCCCGGAAATCGGTGCTCATTTTGTCTACTTCATCGAGACAAAACACCGGATTATTTGTTTTAACCTTACGCAATGACTGAATAATCTTTCCAGGCATGGCGCCGATGTAGGTCCTCCGGTGGCCTCTGATTTCAGCCTCGTCGCGAACACCACCCAGCGATAACCGGATGAAGCTCCGTCCTGTGGCTCGGGCCACCGATTTGGCGATAGAGGTTTTGCCCACTCCAGGAGGCCCGACCAGGCACAAGATGGGTCCTCGGACCTTCTTTACCAGTGATTGAACGGCCAGATACTCGGATATCCGCTCTTTCGGTTTTTTTAAACCGTAATGATCTTCATCTAAGATTCTCTCGGCCTCGTTAATGTCGATCTTGGTCCGGGACAGGTTGTACCACGGCAAAGACAACAACCAGTCGATATAATTCCTGACCACGGTGGCTTCGGCCGACATGGGGGACATCAATTTTAGCTTTTTGAACTCATTGCGGATCTTGGAGGCGGCTTCCTTGGACATCCGCTTACGGTTGATCTTTGTTTCCAACTCTTTGAGTTCACTCTTGAAGTCGTCTTTTTCCCCCATTTCCTTCTGGATAGCCCGCATTTGTTCGTTAAGATAATAATCCTTTTGGGTCTTTTCCATTTGCTTCTTGACCCGACTTTTTATGCGGTGTTCGATCTGGAGAATTTCGATTTCGGAACGCATCAGAGCATACAGCTTCTCTAATCGAGCGCTGGGATCGGCCAGTTCCAACAGTTTTTGTTTCTCTTCTATCTTGACCCCCAGGTGGGCCGCGATGATATCAGCCAACCGGGAAGGATCGCTAATGCTTTCTATGGACTGGACCACTTCGTGCGGTATCTTTTTGTTCATTTTGGCGTAGGCTTCAAAAGTGGAGTTGATACTCCGCAGCAAAGCCTTCAGTTCCAGGTCGTTTTTGAATTCATTGGCCAGCCGTTCGACCTCGACCAAAAAAAACTCGGGGTTGGGAATGAAATGCTGGATACTGGCCCGTCTTTTTCCCTCGATCAAGGCCTTGACCGTGCCATCCGGGAGACGGAGTAATTGGAGGATCGTCCCCAGGGTGCCGATATGATGGATATCCTTTTCTTGAGGAATATCTGTCTTGGCGTCTCTCTGGGTGGCCAGGAAGACGGTTCTGTCTTTGGTCATGGCATTTTCAAGGGCTTTGATGGACTTCTCGCGGCCAATAAATAACGGCGCCACCATGTGGGGGAAAATGACGATATCCCGGAGCGGCAGAAGAGGGACGGTGAGTCTATTAATTCCAAGAAGATCCAAGTTCTTTTTCCTCGTTAAATTAAACATGGCGATGTGTTCTACCTCGATTACAGTTAGGGGTGTCCGGTTTCGTCGGAAACATTACAGTCTCCGTCAAACGACCATAGCCCGGAGATAACGGCTAAGTGGTCCGGCAGGTAGCAAGTGACGCTCAGGCCATGGCGGGAAGGGGCCGGATGTTTCCGGGAGTGACTCCGGTTGGAGAAACATCAATCCCGGTGCTGTCATCCGTCCCTCCCATCGCTCAGTCGTGTTCCGGTCCGGACAGCAACATGATCCTCAGTCCCAGGCCTGAGTCATGGAAATAAATCGGAATTATTTTAAGTTGAAACAATATCCGGTTGGGTGCCGGTCAGCGCCTGAAAGGTCAATAATCAAGAATTCCCGGTAGAAGTTCTTTCCGGCTGGATTCCCTGACCGTATTTATCAAGTTAATCACTCACTGGCCCTTTGTAAATGGGGAGGGTATAATTCGAGGGCGTATTTATCTTGTAAAATATTGTAGCTATCAGTCATCTGGATTTGCGGAGTGGGAAAAAGGCTCTTCTTCGTCTCTATCTTCAGGCTTACATTCTCCGGTCATCCATTTAAAAAACAAAACCGCTAAGGACACGGAGGTTCCGCAGAGAGCATTCAGGCTATTTTGAGTGATCCAGGTATCACTGCAAATTATCACTTCAAAATTGCTGCGTCATCTCTTTATACTCTGCGTCCTTTGCGGTTTGCCTGTTTTCAAAATGCTGGAAATCGAGATGAGACCACCGCCGGTCATCGTCGGCCGATGTGTCGGTCGGTTGAACCGGCCATTCCGGCCGGGTTAGGCGTATTCCGCCTTATTTTCATACAACAAAATCGGAGATTCACGGTTTAAGATCACTTCTTCGCTAATCACGCATTCCCGAACATTTTCCATCGAGGGAATCTCGTACATGATGTCGAGCATGGCGCTTTCCAAGATGGCGCGCAGGCCCCGGGCCCCCGTTTTTCTCTTCAGCGCCTCTCTGGCCACGGCGTGCATGGCCCCTTCGGTGAACTTCAGGTCAACATTTTCAAATTCGAACAGTTTTTGATACTGTCGAATGATGGCGTTGCGCGGCTCAGTCAGGATGCGGATCAAGGCTTCTTCGGTCAGTTCATCTAATGTGGCCACGATGGGTAACCGCCCGACAAATTCAGGAATGAGGCCATATTTGAGGAGGTCTTCCGGCTGCACCTTCTTGATGATCTCGCCATATTTCGCCTTGCTTTTACTAACGATATCAGCGCCAAAGCCCATCGTTTTGACACCGGTGCGGGCTCTGATGATATCCTCTAAACCGTTGAAGGCGCCACCGCAGATGAACAATATGTTGGTCGTGTCAACCTTGAGAAACTCTTGTTGCGGATGCTTTCGTCCACCCTTGGGGGGGACGCTGGCCATGGTTCCTTCAATGATTTTAAGTAATGCCTGCTGTACCCCTTCGCCGGATACGTCGCGAGTGATGGACGGGTTGTCGCTTTTCTTGGCGATTTTGTCTATCTCGTCGATGTAGACAATCCCTTTAGATGTTTTTTCGAGGTCATAATCCGCCCGTTGGAGGAGATTGAGGATGATGTTCTCCACGTCCTCCCCCACATATCCGGCCTCGGTCAAAGTGGTCGCATCGGCAATGGTGAATGGTACGTTCAATATCTTAGCCAGCGTTTGAGCCAGCAAAGTTTTGCCGGATCCGGTGGGGCCGATAAGCAGGATGTTGCTTTTCTGGATTTCGATTCCATCGAGATCGACTTTGGATTCAATCCGTTTGTAATGGTTGTGGACCGCGACGGCCAATATTTTTTTGGCTTCTTCCTGTTCAATCACATACTCGTCTATAATCTTCTTGATTTCCATTGGCTTGGGTACAGAGGATTTAGACTTGTCCGATTCTTCTTTTTCGTATTCCTCAGCGATGATCTCATTACATAATTCGATGCATTCATCACAAATATAGACAGACGGGCCGGCAATGAGTTTCTTTACCTCATCTTGGCTCTTGCCGCAAAAGGAACACAGCAGATCGGTCGTTTTTCCGTTTTTGTCCTTTGGCATTAATTTTCTCCCAAAGCTACCCTGTTGACCTGGGATGATTGTTGTCGTTTCACACTAACGAAGGCCCCGTAACGCCTCGTCTCGCAAAAACTTCGTCTATAATCCCGTATGCCTTAGCTTCCTCACCGGTCATAAAAAAATCCCGGTCAGTGTCATGTTCAACTTTTTCTAGAGTTTGTCCGGTATGCTTAACCATCACGTTGTTCAGCATCCGGCGCATTCTGATGATTTCCTTGGCCTGAATGTCAATATCAGTCGCCTGACCTTGGACTCCGCCCAGGGGTTGATGGATCAGGATCCGGGAATGGGGTAGGGCATATCTCTTGCCTTTTTCTCCAGCGGCGAGAAGCAACGCCGCCATACTGGCTGCCTGGCCCATGCACAGGGTCGAGACCTGGGGTTTAATATACTGCATGGTATCGTAGATGGCCATGCCGGATGTTACCACGCCGCCAGGTGAGTTGATATAGAAATTGATATCTTTGTCTGGGTCTTCCGATTCCAGAAACAGCAACTGGGCGATGATCAGGTTGGCCACCTGGTCGTCGATCGGGGTACCCAAAAAGATTATTCTGTCTTTTAGCAGCCTGGAGAAAATATCGTAAGCTCTTTCTCCTCGGCTACTTTGTTCCACTACGATGGGAATCAGATTCATGCGGTTTCCTGTCTCGCCTCCATTCGCTTAATCCAATTTATGTTCGGTAATCTTAGCATGTTCGATGATAAAATTCAACGCCTTTTCTGTGAGTAACTGGTTCTTAAGCGCCTCTTCGTCACCGTCCTTGCGATAAAGTTCACGGATAACCGACACCTCTTGCTTGACCTGGTCGGCCAATTTGCCGTAGTAGGCGGTGAGATCTTCTTCCGTAACCTCAATGGACTCCAATGTGGCGATTTTTTCCAAGATTAAAGAAGCCTGTACATTTCTTTCGGCCCTGGGCTGAAATTCCTTAGCCAGTTGCTCGTGATGAACTGCAGAGTCAGGTAGCTTTACTCCCTGGCGATTCAGATTATCGGTAAAGCTTTGGATCAGGCGAGCCATTTCGCTGGAGACCATAGACTCCGGCATCTTCAAAGTACTATTCTGAATGATGAGGTTGATGGCCGCTTCCCGAAGACCGGAATCGGATCTCTCCTTCTCAACCTGTTCCATTTCTTCGCGGACAGAGGCCTTGAACTGTTCCAGAGTTTCCAAGTCCCCACCTAGATCTTTAACGAAGTCATCGTCTAAGGTCGGCAGAACTTTCTCTTTTATTTCCTGTAAAGTAACACTAAAATGAATTGTTTTTCCGGCAATCTCTTTCTGATTAATGTCCGAAGGATAGGTCACATCAAATTCCCTGGTTTCTCCCTTGTTCATCCCGGACAGATTATTGGAGAACTCAGGTAACGACCGGGTCCCGCCGATTTCAAAATCAGCGCCGGCGGTTTTGAGACTCTCCATTGGCTTGCCCTGGTCATACCCTTGGAAATCGACGGTGGCGAAATCACCCGTTTGAAGAGGTCGGGCCTCAGCGATAGGTTTTAATTGGGCGTGGCTTTCTCGGATTTGTTCGATCCTCTTATCAAGAGCCTCATCGGTCACGGGTGAGACCTCTTTGCTCAGTTCCAGGTCTCGATACTCCGTAATCAGAATTTCAGGCTTGACTTCCACGGTCATGCTATATGTGAATTCTTGCTTGGGAATGATCGGAGACATGTCAACGTTGGGTTCCGATACAATATCCAGGCCGGATTCTTCCAAAGCCTGGGCAAGAGTTTCTTTGACAATGGTTCCGGATACGTTTTCAGCCATTTGCTTGCCGAAATATCTTTCCAAAACACTCTTAGGCGCCTTCCCAGGTCTGAAGCCTTTCAGACGAGCGGTCTTGCTCAACTCACGATAGGCGGAATTGAATCCATTGTCAACTTCCTCCACAGGAATGCTCACCATGATTTTCTTTTTGACACCGTCGATGTCTTGAACACTTACTTTCATTCCAACCTCAAGTTTTGGT
>JADFXK010000480.1 GCA_015233625.1 Deltaproteobacteria bacterium
TCAACTCGTTCCTGTTGACGAAACCCATTTCCCCGAAGGGGAAAAACATTCTAGCCCAGGGTCAGCGAAGCGCCACCCTGGGTGATGTGAAAATCAAACCGGGAATCTTAAGTTAATGACATTGGGTTGGAAGTGGCGCATCGATTCCTTTTTTGGCGA
Source organism: Deltaproteobacteria bacterium (assembly GCA_015233625.1). Classification (GTDB taxonomy): domain Bacteria; phylum Desulfobacterota; class JADFXK01; order JADFXK01; family JADFXK01; genus JADFXK01. The sequence continues at coordinate 160 of JADFXK010000480.1, forward strand.
TGTTGGTCCTTTTTGGTTCGTGTTCTTTTTTGTCGCTATTTTCGTTTTCATTTTTCACTCCGGGAGGATATGTTATGCGTCAAGGAACTACAAAGAAGAAATTTTATCGATTATGCTCCATGGTATTACTTCATATAGTTTTTATCGGCGTTTATGCAAATCAAGCAAGCAGCATGGAATTGATTAATGATCAGCCTTTGCTGAATGAGAGCACCAAAATTTCCGGCAATAATGCCCCGGCCATTTCTGTTACTGCTAATAATTCCTCATTGACCGATGGCGTTTGGAAAACTAATACCGGCCGCTCCATCTACGTTCAAACGTATGACAATGGCGGAACCATCCTGGTCAGCAGTATCGACGGTAAAACCATCATCGCCTGTTATGATGATCTGATCACCAACAACACCTTTGATGGAACGGATATTTACACAGGAAAAATGTATCGATTTGTTATGCAGTTCAATTCAACCGAATCAGCCTCGTTTACTTCCTACGCCTATGATCAAAGCAAAGGAGCTACAACCGAATCATGTACTCGTTTTGCTTATGCTCAACCGGTGAGACTGACTGACGGCATCTGGAAAGACCGGAATTCCGGGCAGAACTTTTACGTTCAGACCTACACCGACAGCAGCATGATTATTTTAAGGACCCCGGATGCAAAGAATATTTCGGCTTTTTACGCTGCTCTGATTACCGGTAATACCTTCGATGGGTTAGATCTATATACCCCCCACATCAACCGACTGACGATGCAGTTTATGTCGGAAGATTCCATGAAAGCCTCTCTTTTCGACCTGAACCAAAAACAGTTGGATTCATCTACCGGAGAACATTCATCAAAAGTGAGCCCAAGTTCCACTCCCACTACCAGCACTATGACAACCAGCACCAGTGCAACCACCACGACCGGTAGGCCGACAACAACGACCAATACCACCACCACGACCGGGACGACCACCACTACCTCTCCTAATCCCGGTGGGTGTAATAACACCATAACCTGGCAGATTACCCAGATGTCTGGAGGCAACTTTTCGGGAGACGGTTACTATACCTTGTGCCTTGATAATATGAAGTGGAAAGGTCAATTGAACGTTATATGGAAAGGATCATCCTACCCCGGCACAGTCACTTTTCCGTTTGACAACGGCACGTGGATCATTGACAGCCTCTCTTCTCCCACCAGCGGCCTATTTAGAGGTGACGGCAGCGGCGTGGCCACTAATGACGGAGCGCCACAAGGATATCAAACGTCACCCTTCGCCTTGAGCGTGGTCGGGGTGTTCAATCTCAAGGGTGCCACAAACGGGAACGGCCGTGGAGCAGGGACCGCCTCCGGCACCTGGACAATCAATTGTACGAATCCTGCCTGGAACGAAGAAGGCTTCCAGACTATGTCCGGTTTCTGGACGGCGGTACAACAATAAACGGAATCCCGATAATTGGTGAAGTTGACATTCACGTCCACCCGGTGATTGAGGTTCGGCGAAATGAAGAGAACTGATTCTTCCCCTGTTGCGGGGCTGGTCTAAGGTGCCCCGGTTTCATGAAGTTTGGGATATTGAGACTGACCAATCGGCAACAAACACTGCCGCCACCACAGGCGGGCACGAGCTGCCCCACGGCGGTTGGTCCGGCCCAGAGCTTCGAAAAGTTGGAGGATTGCGACCAGGTCTGGAAGTCCTCAAGCCGGCGGTGCCAAGCCCGGAGGGCGATGTTTTAGCCGGCAGATTGTCGGCCCTGCGGCAGGCTTCCGGCGAAATCGTCAGTTTCTATTAAGCCACGAAATTGTAGACCCGGCCTGACGGGTCTGCATGGCCTTAAATCCTTCCCCCGGGAGAGATGGAATATGAAAAAGTCGTCTATGGTTTGGTTGGCGCTGGCCTGGTTGTTGTTTTCAGCGGCCCCGGCCATGGCCGAATTCAGGATTGGATTTAAGGTCTTTGTTGAGATGGGTTATGACTCGAAAGATAAGGAGCAGACTAACAACGGCAGAAATAGTGTGAGCGGCACCTTTATCGACATGCCGACCTATTCTCGCATTTACGGCCGGTTCCGTAGAGAGAACGTCTCCGGCTATTTCGAAGTGGGACTAAGTCACAGCAAAAAGAATCCCGAAGGTGTAAAGTTCCGGAAACTCTATGGTGAGTACGCCTTCGGCAACTTTCGACTTCAAGCCGGCCAGACCGAACCGCTGACCGCCCGGTTCATGCGTCCCCAATATCTTGGTTCCGTGGTCGAAACCCAAAGCTCGGGCCGAGAGGTCAATAGTCGCGCCCTTCTTAGAGGGTGTGGCGTCCCAAACTACAACCGGCTCCCAGTGGTCAATTACACTTACAGATCAGGCCATATATCTCTCCAGGCGGGGGCGTTTGCCGGACCCGGAGGCAGAACCGGTGGGGCCATCACCAGCCCGGATGAAAACGCCGACCGGTATTGGGATCTTCCGGGACTGGAGTTCAGTGCAGGGTACAAAACAAGCTTATTCTATATCGCTCCTGGTTTTGCCTGGGGCCGGGTCAAATGGCAAGGAGTTCCCGTAGGTGAGGATGACGCTGTGGCCGCCTGGTTGGTCAATATGCCCTTCCAAATCAACTGCGGCCCGGCTGTCTTGCGGTTGAATCCATATTATGGCCGTAATATTGGGGCATTCACTCGCAGCGACCGGAACGGTTACGGCAAGCCCATCTTGGTTGACGAGGAGTTCAAAGATGTGACCCAGTATGGTGGATGGGTTCATCTGGGCGTCAAGTTCGGCCTTGTTTCCGCTAATCTGATTTATGGCTATTCTCACTATCAAAACGATGACTGGCCGCGGCAGGGTGCCGCCTCCTGGAGTAACGACAATTATGCCCGCCATGCCTATGTCGCCAATCTTCCAGTGGCTGTGGCTACCAACTTCAAGCTGGTGCCCGAACTGGGCTACTACGATCATGGAGTTCGCCCCGTAGATAATATCAACCTCGGCCAGGAGGTTTTGGCCGGCATTCAATTGCAGATCGAATA
>JADFXK010000481.1 GCA_015233625.1 Deltaproteobacteria bacterium
CCGGCTACATTCAAAGCCCACATTTCCGGTTTTGGTGGAAGCTATCCGTTGTCACTTTCAGGGGCAATCACCTGACACTTCTTGGTTAATGGGCAAGTAAAATTCGCCACCCTGTGATCGCTTACAATTTTAGAGATGCGATAACCGTCTTTGTGCCCTTTCGAAAGAAGGAGACGATAACCGGGTCGTTTAAAAGCGACAATTGCGGCGTGTCGAGCGTAGTATCCATCGTCTATGGTACTGCAAGAAATATACCAATCAAAATACAGTCGCAACCTACTTCAATTCAATAGCCTGGTAAATGTTCCCGCCACCGGATGTCTCCCCGTCTGGCAAATCTGCACAAGTTAGTGTGCAAAATTTAGATATGAGAGGGTTGGCTGAGTTCATTCAAGACAGAAGGAGGTCGAGGTCTGCCCGGTTCATTGGTCCAGGGCACCCGGAAGAGGGAAATCCGGCAGGGCCAACAAGCAGAAAAGAGAGAAGGGACCGGATCGGGGCACGGCCTTAGTCACCGATTCTTATAAGAGATTCTTTCTTCGATGACGCGGTCATAGGCCTGAAGCTCAGCCGGTACATGGGTGATAGACGAAAGGAGGAAGGCGGTTTCGATCGGGCGGACAATATCTTAGGCCTCAGCCATTAATTTTAGCTTGCTGCCGATAATATCGTCGCTTATTCGGCGGATCCAGGTGACGTTCAGTTCTATCAGCCCGCTCTGCGTAGGTTTGGAATGGCGTACAACACCTATGACTCGCAAGCCAATGTTCAGCCTGGCTTCACCCAAGGCGAGGTTTAGTTCGAAGAAAAAGGCTTTTCGTAAGGGTTCAGAGATGGCCGACTCTGGAATAAGAACGCCGATGCCGCCTAACGACATGTTCTTCAACGTTGCCTGGGTCGGCTTTTGAGAGACAATTTCGTCATGGACCGGATGAACCGCGAAAGTGCCGGAGTCCGGTTCAGGGAGATTATCATGGGGCATCAAATAATCGAAGCAACCACAAAGCGGGTGCTCGGCGGTTTCCTGGTCCACAACTATTTCTCTTAGTATGACCAGGCGCTGGTTGAGCAAATATTCCAACACAGTTCCAGGAATCGGAAATACATTCACCTCGACGTTTGAGTGAAACCCATAGCGATAATCCAGCCGAGGATCTCGGCTCTCAAACATGAACCAATTGAAGCTTTTCCTGACAAATTGAGTTTGCATCACGCGAAAGGGTCTTAACTTAGGATGATCAAATATAATTAATATGTTATCCTCGCGCGACAGGAGGGGGTGAGTTTTGATGTCCAGTTCTAAAGTCTCACCAATGCTCCGGACCAATATGCCAGTATGTCGTTGGTTTTTCAATATAATAATCACCGGGCGGCGGTGTTGAACAAAATCGTTTAATATGGGCGGCGGTAAACTGTCAACCCGGCGAATTTGTATTGCCGATTCGTCTTGGAACAAAGCCGCCTTGTTCGTAACCGGAATAACCAAATAGTGCTTCGTCAGGCTTTTCTTCTCCGCCGATTCCATGTTGACCTCTCATCGCAGGTGATCGTATGGCAACCGTTCTCACGTCTTGACCGCATGTCCTTGGCCGGGGCAAGCCGCGCACCATCTATAGTTTAAACGTCAAAGATAATCCGGGTGAAATAGTTTCCCTGGCGCCTTATAATCTGCACACCGTGGTAAGTGACGGCCTTGATGTCGTTGACCAGAGGGTGCCGGTCAGAGTCCCATCGTTCGCCAACCAGGCCGGCTGATAATGCCGTATCGGTAAGGTGTGTGACGCGGCTGACCGCGGCCAGGAATCCCTCACCCTGGAATAGATACAAAATCTGCCGCAACCAGTTGATCAATAAATCCTCCGGATCGTAGCCGGTGACCTCTACCTCCCGTGTTTCCAATTCATTGATGGTCTCGGGATCAGTGAGCAGTTGGGTCAAGGCCGCCGCAGCGTGTTCAAATAGTTCCGGGTGGTCGGCCCCCCAGACCTCGATCCCGATATCCGCGGTGTGATCTATCAGCCGAAAAAAATCCCTGGGCCGTAGCCTTGCCACTGGTTGCTGGTTGCTGGTTGCTTGTTGCTCGTTGTTGATTTTCTCCAAAAATGAACCCCAAATTTAAGCGAGGTGAGATTCCAATTAGATTATTGCCGGTAATCGGCCAATTACATCAGGTCACGGTAACAAGTAACCAGCAACGAGCAACCCGTAACCAGGCGTTGGTCCCTTAGTTTTCTTCTAAAATAATTTTATGTTCCACCAAAGACATCCGTTTTATTTTGGCGTCCATTACCTTTTGCTCTCCAAATATGCTCACCAGTCGGAGTTTTCCGTCCTCAGTTTCAACCACATCAACACTCTCGAGAATTTTTTCTTCTCTTCCGTTTTTGATCAAGTAAGCGTTGGCTTCACACATGGTGCATCATCTCCTTTATCTTGGTTTTAACGATCTCATCGATCAAATGGGGCAACGGTTCCGGGGTCAGACCCGCGATTTCCACATTCTCCTGGCTCAGGGGGAGCAGTATCTTCTTGGCCGGGGAATCCGCCACGGCGGCGGCCATTTCCGGAGTCACCTCGCCCATCATGGCGTTGGCCAGGATAATGCCGATCGGGCCGATAATAACCTGGGCGGTCCTGGAGGTCTTGATTATGGCGTTGGCTCCGGTGGCGCCTTTATTGGCCCGGGCCTTCATCATCTGGGAGGTGGCGATGGCGTTGGTGCCGAGGGCGATGACCTCAATGTCTTCCCCATATTCTTCTTTGAGTTTCTTGATCAAGGCGCTTCCGATGCCGCCACCCTGGCCGTCTATTACGCATATTTTAAGCATGTTATATCACTTTCCGAACAAGGCGTTTTTATTTTTTCTTTGCCTCCTGGGCGGCTTTGCGCTAAGCTGGTTTTATTCTACACCAGGACCCGAACAAATCAAGGGAAAATTTGGGCCGACCCTCAAGTTTCCCCGGAAAGAGCGCAACCGGAGGAAGTATCTTTATCCGGATATTCCGGTTGCGGCCAGACCAATCAAGGGCATAACAGATGGTTATTTAAAGAACTGTCACGATCAATCCCCAACTCCCCGAAGGAGTCGAGTCTTTGCCCCCGGGACCGCTGAAGCGGCCTCAAACAAATCGGCAAACATAGGTCTATTATCTTGGAACTGTTGCTAA
>JADFXK010000482.1:0-516 GCA_015233625.1 Deltaproteobacteria bacterium
GGAGGAAACGGGATACGGGGGAGGAGAAATAATCCTGCTCGGCCGGGTCAATCCCAATCCGGCTTTGTTCGGTAATGCTTGCGCCACCTACCTGGCCCGAGGAGTGACCCGACTGGGTCGACAGCGGCAAGATGACGGGGAAGATATCGAGGTGCTCACCCGGCCGCTGGCTGACATCCCGACCTTGATCCGCAGCGGCGAGATCGAGCACGCCATGGTCCTGGCCGCCTTCACCTTCTATTTTGTCTCCCCCTTCGGCCAGATTCCGGGCGGGAAGGGGTGACGAGTGAAGCCGAGAATGGCCAACCGTAAATTTATCCTTGGCCGCCCCGGCGGTGGCTGGGGTAAGTTTATCTTGATCACCGTTGCGGTTGTGCTGTATTATGTTGTTAAAATAATTGTCATTTTGTGGATCAATAAATAGACATGTAGCTCGACCTCGCCCACCTGTCTATCCATGCAGCGTTCTTCTCATCCTTTCCTTCCAACCTCCTGTCCAGGCCTGTATCCATTTCT
>JADFXK010000482.1:563-3161 GCA_015233625.1 Deltaproteobacteria bacterium
GGGAAAAAAATTCCCCCACAGGTCCTTTGTCGAGAGGAACGGCTGATCGGGTAATCCTAAATTGTTTATTTTTGTTAAGCAGTTCTCCAAAGTAGAAGACAGGTGGGGCCCTGGCGCGACTATTGCAACACGATCCGTTAGACGTCTATTATTGATTCGAGTCGGCAAATTTGGGCCGGTCCTGGTAAGACTTATGGTAAGCGCCGGCCGAGAATGGGGGAGGACCCGGTAATTTCGCCGGATAGGTGAGAGAAGACCAGGCAGTGGGCGGGGTCGAGACCGGAAGGAGCCGGCGGCCGGGCCTGGTCACAATGGCAAACGGATGGTCTCATCCCGGCGGTAGCCTCCGGGGCCGTAGGGGAGAAGGAGATACTTATGAATGTTAACGGAATGAGTTCATGTTTCCCCCAATCGGGGCTTTTGGGCAGGTGTGGATCAGGGATAGATCCGGGCTGCCTTTCATACTTGGGGGAAGGATATTCCCAAAGCACCGGGTTGGATTTTGAATCGGAACTGAAAGGGACCTGCGACGAACTCCGCCACCGGTCAAGGGACCATTGTGGACACGGTCAGACCGGGTTCGGACCGAGACTAGCCACGTCGTCTCAGGAGTCGTCGGTATCCATGCTGGCCGCCAGTGTGAGTCAGGTGTTTGCCGGGGCCCGGACGGTCGATCCGGGTACCGCCCAGACGGAGATGACTCAGGCGGCCTTCCATCGCACAAGTCACGAAATGGCCGGGTTGTTTGAGGCTATTGGGTTTAAGCCTGATGAATCCGAGTCATATGCTGAAAAGATTATTTCCGCCCTCCAGAATAATTCCGACTCCCAATCTGAAGCCATGGATTTTTCTTTCTCATCCGGCACGTCAGCGAACTTCCGGACCGCGGCCTCAGGACGGGGCGGGCGGATAAGCTCCTTTCAGCAGGTCAGCGCCATCAATATGGAATCAATAGAAATATCCATCAATAGCAACACCGGCGCGGTCAGTGTGAATCACCGGGAAATGTCGGCCGTAAGTGTCCAGATGAGCGCCCAGGTCTCTTCCATGACCACGCACCAGGCCAGGAGGCATTTGGCCAGGGCCCTGAACTGCTCAGACATCGGAGAGTATCAATCCTGGCAGTCTTATGTGGCCTCCCTGGTGGATTTCCGGAGCGAGCAAATCGGTGGCGGGATAAATACTAATGATCCCACGGCCGGATCAACTGATGGAAATGAAAACCCGTTGAAACGGGCCTTAGACCAAATGATGAGAAAAACCGGGATCATTGATGACAACATGGATCAAACCAACGCGGCGTCGGATTTGACCGCGGCCTATGCCGGAGGGACGACGGCGAGCCAGACGGATCAGGCGGAATCTCCATTTCTGGCGAGTATTGATCGGATCAACGAGATGGCCCGGCAATTCACCGACCAGATGAATCAATCAAGACAGCTCTTCGACCCCTATTTCAATGTTCGCGATGTGGCCAAAGATAAGAATGCGCAGGGTGATGACCTGCTGAAGATCCGGCTGGACGTGGCGGCCCCGGTGGGAGTGACCCAGGTGGATGGAAGCGGAAGTGGGACGACTATTTACCAGCGGGAGGACGGGACGATGGCCACGACCTCCGGTGATGGACCGGTCGGCTCGGCGTGATATTCCATACTCATCAATAATCAGGTGTGTTTTCGTTAAATAAGAAGCATAACACCGAGGACGTTGAAGGAGCTTGACGAGGGGAGTTAACTCAAGTATTTAACATATAATCTCCATACTTCCTTGTCTTCGGTGATTATGCTTTTTAGATTGCGGTTGACGAAAGTAGGATTCAATTCCGGAGGTCAGGCTAATCCTCCGTCCTATTCCGTTTCCTGCCTGGAAGACTTTGCCCTTGATTTCTTAGCTCAAATCACTTATAATATCCCCTAAACAAAAGCCATACTCTGTTCAACCTAGATCTGGTGGCATCATGGGCGATGGCTTTGGAGGTTTTTGATTCTTCTTGACGGGCGAATTCCCCAGGTTCATAATACCTGGATGCAACGGGCTGGGTTCAGATTTCGGAAGACGGAATAGTCAGCTTGGTAACGTAAGGGACACCCCATGACCCACCATCACTCAGACCATTGTTCCCATGGACCTATTTCCACGGCTCGTCTGTTTTTCACCATAGCCTTAAATTTTGTTATCACGGCAGCAGAAATCATCGGGGGGATTTTTTCTGGAAGCCTGTCGCTGATTTCCGATGCCTTGCATAATTTTAGTGACGGCGTGGCCATTATCATCAGCTACCTGGCCATTCGATTGGGTGAACGGTCCAATACGGAGAGCTACACCTTTGGCCTAAAACGGGCTGAGATTATGGCCGCGGTGATCAACGCCGCGGTGCTGATGGCCATTTGTTTCTATCTGGGCAAAGAGGCCTACAGCCGATTCATCCATCCCGAACCAATTGCCGGCGGGCTGATGATGGTTGTGGCCGGTATCGGGCTATTGGCCAATCTCATTTGTACCAGGCTGTTGCATGAGGGGTCTAAAGACAGCATAAATATCAGATCAGCCTATCTCCATTTGCTGAGTGATGCGATTTCCAGTCTGGCCGTCATCATC
>JADFXK010000483.1:0-1818 GCA_015233625.1 Deltaproteobacteria bacterium
TAATGATATTGATCAGCTTGTTCAGTTGCTTGTTAATTTGCTCCTGAATCTGATTGTTGCCCCTGGTGACCAGCGTGATTCGGGAGACTTTATCATCCATGGTCGCGGCCACGCACAAGCTCTCGATATTGAACCCGCGGGCGCTAAACAACCCGGCCACCCGGGACAGCACCCCTGGTTCGTTATCGACTAGTATAGACAGAGTGTGTATTTCTTCTTTTTCAGTATCCATGTTGCTCGCCTTTTCTGACAGGTCATGTGACGGGGCCGGCATTCGCGCTGACCCAATATGATTTGATCTTTGGCCGTAGTCGTGTGTGATGAGTCTCGGGCGCGGTTTTGGTCAACCGATCTAACCTGGGACCATGTGGCGGAGAAGTATAACCCAGAAAGTTTAGAAAGAAAAGAGGGAATCTGGCGCGACGACGGCCTCCCGGTCAGATTTGACGGTAAAAGTTATATTATTTTAGGCAGATGGGCTATACTTTGAACGGTCATATTTGTCACTCTTTGATCCCGCCGCAGGGTGGCCCACGCCAAATAGCCAATTGTAGTCGGACAAAGTATAAAAACATTTTGGACTGGATTAACAGGATTAACAGGAAAAATGATATCGTCCTAAATGGGAAACAGCGCAGGAACCATGGGCCTTTTTGATCCGGTAGATCGTGTTAATCCTATCTCAAGAATGGCCTGGACATCACTTGGCCAATACTTGGCGAATGAGTTTGGCCAGACGGGTGATATCGATTGGTTTCATCAGAAAACCGCTGCACCCCATGGCCCTGGCTTTCTCCTCATCAATCGCCTCGCTGAATCCGGTGCAAAGGATAACCGGGATATCGGGACGCTGACGCATGATTTCCCGAGCCAGTTTATCGCCGGTCATATGGGGCATGGCCATATCCGTAATCAACAGGTCAAAGGCATCGGGATGAGCCATGAAGGCCCCCAGGGCGGCCACTCCGCTGGTTTCGGCGGTAACTTTGTAACCCAACCGTTCCAACATCCTTTTGCAAGTATCGGCCAACCCTGGTTCATCATCGACCAGCAGCACGGACTCGGTCCCGGGGGGGATGGTCTCCTCGACATCATTGGTCGACTCTGGTTTGCTCGATACTGCCGGCAGCAGAATGTTAAAGGTCGAACCGCGACCTGGGAGACTATAAACGCTGATGGCCCCGCCATGACTTTTGATGATGCCGTGGACGATGGCCAGGCCCATGCCGGTGCCTTTGCCGATATCTTTGGTGGTGAAGAAGGGATCAAAGATCCGGTCAATGATGCCGGGGTCAATCCCACCACCGGAGTCGCTGACGGTCAGTTTTACGTAGTGTCCCGGTGTCAGGTCAATGTATCCGGTGGCGGAATCAGGATCAAGATAGAAATCGATTAAACTGATAAACAGGGTCCCGCCGCTCTCGGCCATGGCGTGGGCCGCGTTGGCGCCCAGATTTATCAGCACTTGATGGAGTTGGGCCGGGTCCCCCAGGACAATTGCTTCCTCGGCTGAGATTTCCGTCTGGATGAGAATGTCCGCCGGGAGAGAAGCCCGGAGGAGTTTTGTCCCTTCATCAATGATCAATGATAAGTCAGTCGGTTTCTTTTCCGGTTTGGACTGCCGGCTTAAGATTAATATTTGCCGGACCAAATCCCTGGCCCGCTTGGCGGCTATGTAGGTTGCTTCCAAAAATTCGGGGTTGGCGATACCCGCTTTGGCATCATCTAAGGCCAGTTGGGTATAGCCGAAAATTGAACCAAGAATGTTATTGAAATCATGGGCGATGCCGCCGGCCAGGGTGCCGCCGGCCAGGGTGC
>JADFXK010000483.1:1996-2381 GCA_015233625.1 Deltaproteobacteria bacterium
CGTCCTCGGATACGGCTTTTCTGCGATCCCGTACTTCCGGCGGGAACAGGTCCCAGATGGATCGGCCGACGATATCGGAAACCGGCCGGCCGCACCTCGTGGCCAAGGTCTCATTGGCGTCGAGGCAAATGCCCTCACGGTCGAGCAAAAACGCCGCGGCATTGGGGATGTTGAGCAGCATCCGGGCCGTTTCCTCACTCTCCCGCAGGGCGGCTTCGGCCAATCTCCGACGGCGTTGCTGAATAAGGAGCAGGACGATCAGTAATGATTGCAATAAAAGAAAGGCACTAGCTCCGATGACCTGCTCGCGATAATCGGTCCACAACGAGGCGGGCCGGTTGATCACGAGACTGCCCTGGGGTAAGGTGGACTCGCTAATCCCCCA
>JADFXK010000483.1:2537-3146 GCA_015233625.1 Deltaproteobacteria bacterium
AGACCCCAAAAACCGGCGAGTTGGCCGTTCTCGTGATCACCCTGGCCACCTCCGCAGGGACGAAGGCCCGGCCGGTCTTGTCTCTGTAAAAGGCGATGTAGATGACCACTGTGTCAGGCGGCAGGGAAGATATCCGGGCCAGCGTTTCCTCGTAAGTCAGCCCGGTACTGTACTCAAACTCCAGCTTGCCGGCCCACGGGGCGAATTGCTTTTTGGCGTCAAGTTCCCACCGCTGTTCGTCCTCACTGTTGCCCAGCACGATAAAAACTCGCCCGGTATTAGGAAGCAGAGACACGGCCGTCGTCAACGTCCCGGACATGTCTAAAACACTCGGTATTTGAAGGATGCGGCGGGGTGGTTCAACCGCTGTAATGGTGTCGGCCGAAAGGATGGACAGGATCGGCGCGGTTGGAAACATATCCTTACCTTCCTTCAGCATGAGATCCCTGGCCAGGCCTTCCACGGTGACGATTAGGTCGATTTTCTTGTGGTCATATTTCTGATGGAGCAAATCCAGCGAGCGCTGCCGATAGGCCTTATCGTTGGTGCGGATCAGGTCCAGGTCTTCAAAGTATATATTCTTAGAAGGAAATCCGGCCTCGTCCCTGA
>JADFXK010000484.1 GCA_015233625.1 Deltaproteobacteria bacterium
ATGACATTATCGCGGCCATCGTCAGTAGTGGGTACGGGGTGATACCACCTGACGCAGGGGATACCGAGGAAGATGCCGAGCAGGCCGCCCGGCGGGCCGAAGTCGCGGACCAAACCAGGAAATTTTTTATCGGGGCTCTTTTTACCCTGCCGTTGTTTATCTTAAGCATGGGCCGGGATATGGGCCTGTGGGGTGCCTGGAGTCACCAGGCCTGGGTCAACTGGTTGCTCCTGGCCCTGGCTACTCCGGTGCAGTTTTACACCGGTTGGGATTATTACACCGGGGGATGGAAAAGCCTCAGAAATCGATCGGCCAACATGGATGTTCTGGTGGCCATGGGATCGTCGGTGGCCTATGTCTATTCATTAGTCGTGCTGGTCTTGATGCTGCCGGGGCAGCATGTCTATTTTGAGACCTCAGCCGTAATTATCACCTTGATTAAACTGGGTAAGATGCTGGAGTCGCGGGCCAAAGGCCGCACCGGTCAGGCTATTCGCCACCTCATAGGGTTGCGGCCCAAAACCGCCACGATTATCATCGACGGAGTTGAACGGGAGATTCCCCTGGCCCAGGTCAAGGTCGGCGATCTGGTCATGGTCCGCCCTGGGGAAAAAGTGCCGGTGGACGGACTGGTCTTAGAAGGAATCTCAGCCGTTGATGAATCCATGCTCACCGGTGAGCCTCTGCCGGGGGATAAAGGACCGGGCGACACAGTGACCGGAGCCACCAGCAATGCGGAAGGGCTGCTCAAGATCAATGCCACCCGAGTGGGCAAGGACACGGCCCTGGCTCAGATTATCAGACTCGTCCAGCAGGCCCAGGGCAGCAAGGCGCCCATCCAGGCCCTGGCCGACAAGGTGGCCGCAGTGTTCGTTCCCACGGTCATCGGCCTGGCCTTTCTAACCTTTATCGTCTGGTGGCTGGTTGGCGGGGTTTTTGTCCCGGCTATGATCCGGCTGGTGGCGGTGCTGGTGATTGCCTGCCCCTGCGCCCTGGGTCTGGCCACTCCCACGGCCATTATGGCCGGCACCGGGAAAGGTGCGGAGCGAGGCCTGTTATTTAAGAACAGTGAGTCCCTGGAGCGAGCCACTCGGATCAACGTGGCTGTTTTGGATAAGACCGGGACAATTACCGTGGGTCAACCTGTGGTGACTGATGTCCTACCGCTGCCAGTCCCTGGTCGGACTATGGAAGCAAACGCCATCTTAAGGCTGGCCGCCTCGGTCGAGCGGGGTTCGGAGCATCCTATTGGCCGGGCTGTGGTCAAGTCAGCCCAGGAGCAAGGGATGGGCCTGGAGGAACCACTGGATTTTCAGTCCTACGGCGGCCTGGGAGTCAGGGCGGCCATTGACGGACAAATGGTTTTTGTGGGCAAACCGAACTGGTTTCGGGAGATGGGAGTGGATCTGAACCCGGCTGAGCCGGAGATCAACCACTTGCAACGCCAGAGCAAGACGGTCATGGTGGTGGTCGCGGCTGATGCAGCGGTGGGGCTTATCGCCGTGTCTGACCGGGTTAAGGAAGATTCCGGTGCCGCCATTGCGGAATTGCACCAGATGGGCATTAAGGTGATCATGCTTACCGGGGATAATCTTCAGACGGCGCGGGCAATTGCCGACCAGGTCGGGGTGGATGAAATCTTCGCCGAAGTCCGACCTGAGGAAAAATCCCGCCAGGTAAAGAAATTGCAAGATCAAGGCTATATTGTCGGGATGGTTGGTGACGGAATCAATGACGCCCCGGCTCTGGCCCAGGCCGACGTGGGGATCGCCATCGGCACCGGCACTGATGTGGCCATGGAAACCGCCGGCGTAGTCCTGGCCGGGGGGCATTTGACCGGAGTCTCACAAGTCATCAAGCTTAGCCGGGCGACCATGCGGACGGTCAGACAAAATCTGTTTTGGGCTTTTTTCTACAATATTATCCTGATTCCCCTGGCCGCCGGGGTGTTGGCCCCGTTTCATTCGCTGCCTGAGGCCCTCCGTCATTTGCATCCTATGTTGGCCGCGTTAGCTATGGCCTTAAGCAGCATCACGGTGGTCAGCAATAGCCTGCTGCTATATCGGGCCAAGATAAACTGACTTGTTGCTGGTTGCTTGTTTCTTGTTGCTGGTTAGATGAAGATGTGGATTAATGCTAGGAGAGCAAGGGACTATAAGGCAATGCATCAAGAAGAAGGCGTTTGCGCTGTTCCCCGGAGAGGATCAACCCCGGCCTTCGGCAGTTCGGGCTGAATTAGAATCCATCAATCTTTGATTCGTTGTGTCAGGTGTTGTCGGTAACGAATTTATTATAGTCGGTAAATTTATAACGAGCAACCAGCACCGAGCACCATGCACCGAGCACCGAGCAACAAGCAACCAGTAACAATCAACCAACCAGGTAAAAAAATGGACAAGATAATTATAGAAGGTGGACGGAGATTAACCGGCGAGGTGGTGATTAGTGGAGCCAAGAACGCAGCCTTGCCTTGTCTGGCCGCGGCGATCTTAGCTCCGGGCATCTGCCGGTTCCACAACATCCCCAATTTGCGGGACATCGCCACCACAAAAAAACTACTGGCCAAACTGGGGCTGACTTTTGAGGGGGATTCTTCACTCCAGGTGGACGCCTCCAATTTGACAGATCACGTGGCCCCCTACGAATTGGTCAAGACTATGCGCGCCTCTGTGCTGGTTTTAGGGCCGCTGGTGGCCAGGCTGGGTAAGGCCAAGGTCTCTTTACCCGGGGGATGCGCCATCGGGGCCAGGCCAGTGAACTTGCACCTAAAAGCCCTCGAGGACCTGGGCGTGTCCATTACGCTTGAGCATGGCTACATTTATGCAGATGCGCCCAATGGGCTCACAGGAACCACTATCTGCTTTGATCAGCCTACAGTCACCGGGACGGAGAATATTCTTATGGCCGCGGTGCTGGCCAAAGGCCGGACCGTCATGAAAAATGTCGCCCGGGAGCCCGAAGTCTCGGAGCTGGCCGGCTTGTTAAACCAGATGGGGGCCAATATCTCCGGGGCGGGGGGACCGGAACTGGTCATTGAAGGCGTGGAGGGATTGTATCCGGTGGAGCATACCATCATGTCGGACCGGATTGAAGCCGGAACCTACATGGTGGCCGCGGCCCTGACCGGCGGAGAGGTGA
>JADFXK010000485.1 GCA_015233625.1 Deltaproteobacteria bacterium
AATGTGGCCAAGAGTGAGTTTTTGGCGAACATGAGCCACGAGATCCGGACACCCATGAACGCGATCATCGGGCTGGGCTATCTGGTCTTAAGAACTGAACTCTCTAGCAAACAGCTTGATTATATTAATGATATAATCTCGGCGGCGCAGTCGCTGATGGGACTTATCAACGGTATTTTGGACTTCTCCAAAATAGAGGCGAACAAGATCGATTTCGAATCCGTGGATTTCAATTTGAATGAGGTCCTGGCCAGTCTCGTCAGCCTGGTGGGGGTCAAAGCGAACGAAAAGAACATTGAGATCATGTTCTTCATCTCTGAGGACGTGCCCCGGAATCTGGTGGGCGACTCTTTACGCCTGGGGCAGATTCTGACCAATCTGGTCAACAATGCGGTCAAGTTTACTCACGTTGGAGAGATCGTCATATCGGTGGGGCTGGTGAGCCAGGGCAAGGCTTTAGATCCGGTCAAGCTCCGGTTTTCCATTCAGGATACTGGAATTGGTATGACCAAGGAACAGATAGACAGACTATTTCAGCCCTTCACTCAAGCCGATAGTTCCACCACCCGTGAATATGGCGGGACGGGATTGGGCCTGTCTATCTCTAAGCGGTTGGTGGAGATGATGGGTGGTGAAATAGAGGTAGAGTCCGAGTCCGGCGTCGGATCAACTTTCACCTTCACCGTAACTCTGGCCCGGCAAATAGAGCATCCCGAAACGTGCGTCTACCTTCCACCGGATATTCGCAACATGAGAGTCTTGGTGGCCGAGGACAACGCCCGGGCCTGTGAAATATTGCGATATTATCTTGAATCATGTTCTTTTCGCGTTACCACGGTCTACTCTGGTAACGCGGCCATCGAAGAACTGGAAAAAGCAGGCTCAGAGATGGGCGCCGACCCCTATGGATTGATCATTATAGACTCCGTTATGCCTGACTCGGACGGCCCAAAGATGATGCGGCGGGTGAAAGATGATCCCAAATTTCGTCAGATTCCCCTGATCATTATGACCAGGTCCGGCCATGAAGCCATCAGGCTGGAGTCAGAAGGATTGCTTCCGAATGCCTTTTTGAGCAAACCTGTTTTTCCCTCGGCCATGCTCGAGGCCATCAAGGAGGCTTTTCTCAAAGACACCGATAAACAGTCTCAGTCCGTTTATGTGGAACCAAGGACTCCAGCGGTGGAGAATCTTCGGGGAGGACGTATTCTGCTGGTCGAAGACAACAGGATAAATCGTCTGGTGGCCACGGAACTTCTGGAAGGGGCAGGCTTCGAAGTCGAGGTGGTCAATAACGGGCACGAATCGCTGGGACGTTTGCGGGAGGCGGAATTTGATGTGGTGCTCATGGACCTGTTGATGCCGGAAATGGATGGCTATGAGGCTACCAGAATCATCAGGCAAGACCGTCGCTACGATAACTTGCCGATTATCGCCATGACCGCCCACAACATGGCTGGCGATAGGGAAAAGTGTCTTAAGGCCGGAATGAACGATCACGTAGCCAAACCCATCGATCCGAAAAATTTGTTCAATACCCTGGCCAAGTGGATCAAACCAAGGATCGGCGGGTACGCGGTGAAACGTCCTAAGGAACAGGAACATCAAAAGGAACAGACGTTTCCAATAAGTCTTCCCGGCCTGGAAGTCCGGTCCGGGTTGGGGAGAACCGGTGGCAAATTATACGTTTATCAACAGTTGTTGATTGATTTCTGCGCTGACTTCGCCAAATTACCCGATGAGGTGCAGGCCTGCCTGGATCGAGGTGAGAAGCAGGCCGCCCGGTTTCTGATTCACAATTTGAAAGGAGTGTCAGGCAATATCGGCGCTTCCAGCCTGGAGGCCACGGCAGGTAAATTGGAACAAGCTCTGGTCAATGATTTGGAAGCAGATCTGCAAAATTTGGTGGACAACTTGAGGACGGATTTGCGCCTGGTCGTGGAGTCAATCCGGGGTTGGGTGGACAGCCAACCGGCTAACGAGGCTGAAGATGAACAACTACCTGAAGCAGAAGTGGATTTGGAGAAGGTGACCAATCTTATAGTCGAACTGGGCCATCTAATCGTCCAAAACAGCGCCAATGCCGATGAATGCCTGGAGGAACTTAAGGCACACCTCGGCCGGGCTAATTTCAATCAGGAGTTTCTGGAAATTGAAAGACACGTTCAAAATTTCAACTACGAAAGCGCTTATTCGTTGTTGCCGGCAGCCGCCCAAAGAATGGGAATCTTTTTTCCTGTGACGTAAAATGAGGTAGGATCGTTAACCGGATAGACTAAATCCGACCTAAGGACCACCGAAGCCTTACCCTGAGGTCGGATGTCTGGAACCTGCCACGAAAAAATGCTGATTGTCACCATTAGCTGATGGTCGTTGTTTTATTTGCCCAGCAAAGTCATCAGGTTTGAAGGCACCATGTTGGCCTGGGCCAAAACTGAGGTCCCGGATTGCATCAACATCTGGTACTTGGTCATTTGAGAGATGGTCGCAGCCATGTCCGTATCCCGAATGTTGGAATCGGCATCGGTGGTATTTTGTCCCTGGGCCGTCAAGGAATTCGTGGTGAACTCCAGGCGGTTCATGACTGCGCCCAATTTTGCTCGCTGGGCGCTGACAAAGTTAATGGCCCGGTCAAACATGTCTGAGGCTGCCTGAGCCGTATTCTGATCGACCACCGAAGCCTGGTCTAGACCCAGAGCACCGGAACTAACATCAGCGATTTCTGTATGCAGGGAATTACTCCCCCCGGCTCCGATCTGCATGTTGATGTGGGATTCCGTTACTTTCAACAGCAGGGATTTATCGTTGGAATCGGCCTTGAAGTCGAAACTGCCGGTGGCATCGTTCCAGCTAGTCAGCGTATTTACCGTCGGCTGGAGCTTAATCTGCATTCCTGGGATGATGTCATTCAATTCGGGTGTGGCCGTCCTGACACTGTAAAGAGTTTGGTTGGTATGATCATCCCGCACTTCAATGTAGTATGGGTCGGGATTGGCCGGATCTAAACCAGTTCTGACCTTGTTGAATCCGAAGGCTTTTAGAACATCGTCATCCCCGGTGATGGAAATTTGACCTTGGGCGCCGGTCCAGGGAGACCGAATGAGCAGCGTACCACTGACTGCCGCATCACCTTC
>JADFXK010000486.1 GCA_015233625.1 Deltaproteobacteria bacterium
AATAGTCTCTCAAATCCTCCGGGTGAATGATGTCCTGAAACTTTCTATCCTTCATCTCCTCTACGGCATAACCAACAATGTCACAATATGTTTGATTAATTCTGGCGAACCGCCACGTTCCCGCCTCGATCAGGGCCACCCCCACGGCAGCCTGTTCGAACATAGCCCGGAATCTTTTTTCACTCTCTCGCAAAGCATCTTCGGCTCGTTTTCTTTCCGTGATGTCCCGGCCAACGACAATCAACCCTTTACGCCGGCCATCGATACCAAAGGTCGGCACTTTGATAATGTCGAAGACCAGGGCCTGGCCGGCGGGCCGGGGAATTGTCTCCTCGCCACGGCTGATACCACCCTTGTTCCACGCTTGCTCGTCGGTTTCCTCACAGGTCAAGAAGGCCTCACGATAAAAGGAACTAAATTGAGCCAATTCGGAGTCTTTTTTCCCACGATAATCCACTCCATCCAATTGAAAAAGCCGTAGATCGAAGTCATTGGCCTCGAGCCAACGCCCGTTCCCATCCTTGAAGCAAACAATGTCGGGCATGGCATTGATCAGCGTCCGCAAACGATCTTCACTTTCCCGCAGCGCCTCCTGGGCCTGCTTCCGGTCGGTGATGTTCTGGATGTGGGTAATGAAATGCAACGGTTTTCCCTCTGCACTTCGAATCAGAAACGTACTTATCTCCGCCCAGACGATCCTCCCGGTTTTGGTGATGTAACGTTTCTCTAAATTGAAGACGTCTATTTCGCCCTTAATCAAGGACTTGATCAGTTTCCGGGTTTGAGCGATATGATCAGGGTGGTTGATGACGACAAAGTTCTGACCGGTCAGTTCTTCCTCGGAATACTCCAGCATGTCGCAAAGAGCCTGGTTGACCCGAATTAGGCGGCCGTCAATGTCGGTAATGGCCTTGCCGATGGAGGCTTTGTCGAAAACCGTCCGGAAGCGCTCCTCGCTGGTAGCCAGTTCGCTCGTCCGGGCCTGAATCTGAACTTCTTGCGACTCATATAGCAAAGCATTACGCAAGATCAGGGCCACCACCGGGGAAACCAAATCCAGCGCTCGCAAGATTTCCGCCGGCCGCTGCATATCCAGTAAATGCAGGATCAACAGTTCGCCGACCCGAGTCGAGCCGACTCGAAGAGGCAAAGCAATGGCCGCGTTACACTCCATTTCAGCCAAAAGTATTTGCACCTCCGTCGGCGCCCCGGCCGAATCCCACAAAGTACACCTATCAACAGCATGGCTGAGCCGGGCCAGGGCATCGAGCTCGTCGGATTTATCCCACCTGCGGTATCGTTCGGGGATGATGCTGACCAGGCGATGAGCCCCATGTTCAAGCTGAGTCGGGCACTGCAGCAATGCCACTATCCGGCCGCCCACCAATTCCCGGATTTGTTTGGTCAGGTAGGCCCCCAATTGCCCGGGATGATCTGAATATTGAAGGATATTTTCCAGCATATCCAGGATCATAAACTGAAGCGCCGCCGCATCACGGGTAACGGCGAAATCCCGGTTAGGCATGATGTTTAATCCTTTCACCGGCCGCGGTCAGGTTGGCCAGCAATGGCTCTAAGGTCACGGGCAAGATGCCACAGGGCAAACCGGCAAAATCCGACACCTCGGCCAGCACCGCCAGGGGAGCGGGCATCAGGCCGGTATCCAGGTAGATCATTTTAGTGTGCATGTCGGTCATGAAATCCCGCGCGTTTTCCCCCTTAAGGCCCAATTCCTGCTCAAATACCTCCCGCCAACGAAGGGCCCATTCGGGCATCAGGAAAAAAGCGCCTTCGGCCCGCAGACGCCGGTAAGTTTCCCGGCCCAGCACAATTTCGCAGCAGTTGATTCCTGAGGTCCGGGCCACCCCTGGATCGGTTTCTAAGTCCAGCATATGGGCGCAGCAGTCACCATAGGCCAGCACCACCGGGTGACCTTTCCGACGTTCAACAGCAACCAGACGCTGCAGTTGCTCGTCCAGCCTGGCCGGGGCCATATGCAGCATAGAGCTGAGATAGCGAAACTGGAGATTGATCAATCCGGCGGATTGCAGAGCTTCAATCTCCCGACGCAAAATGGCGCAGGCAACCCCAGTGATGTGGGTCAAGGTGCCCGTCATAGGCCCTCCTTCCCACTCTCTTGCACCATCCGGCTAACAACCTGAATCAACTCCGGGGAAGTATCCCAAGCCACATCAGCCGCGGAGGTGGCCAGGATAAAATGCGGATCTTGGGCCCGATCGGCCAAAATCCGGGCGCACCGGGCCTGGAGTTGCTCCGGGCTGGCTTGATGGAGCGTGGGACCGTCAATATTACCCAACAGCACGGGAGCCACGCCGAGACCTTGTCGGGCTTCGGCCAAAGAATCGCGGGCATCCACCACAAAGCCGACCACATTGGGCAGGCCGGTATAGTCCCGGATAAAAGGCGCCAGGCGGCTGCCACCGTGATGGATCACAATCGGCCCTCGGATTTCCCCAAAAGAAGCAGCCAGGGCCGGCATGGCCAAATCCCGGACTACCCGGCGGGGCATTACGGTGGGGTTGCTAAACACATCGGGAAGGGCCAGAAATGCCGCGCCGTCAGCCAACAGGGCATTGCCCCAGTCGATAAAGAACCGGCAGCTCTTCTCCAGCACCAGGCGGGCCGTTTCCTCATTAAAGAGCAGGGCCTCATACCATGCGTCCAGACCCATGATCAACGGCGGCAGATCCCCCGGGCCGACCATCACGCCGACAATGGGCACTTCTCCACGATAGCGCGCGGCCAGCCGTCGAACCGCCTCCCGCAAAAACAGCAGGCGAGGATGTGTGTCAATATCCGGCAAGGGCATGGCCGCGGCCTCTTCCGCCGAGCGAGCCGCCGGACGGGTCAGGTTGGGCGGATAATGATCAAAATAAGCCACGTTGCTTCCAAAAGCTTCACCCAGGGCAGTCAATACAAACGGGCTGAACAGGAGATCAGGTTGGAACATTTCCCGCACGGCACACTGCCCGGCCACATAGGCCGCGGGATCGGTGTAGTACTCCCGCAAAGGGCAACCGGTGAGTCTGGCGCCGTAAAGGCTCAGGGTCAAGGTGTAGGCAGGACGATCCACCGGCTTACCGGCCACGGTATTG
>JADFXK010000487.1 GCA_015233625.1 Deltaproteobacteria bacterium
TAGCTGATAAGACTAACTAGATATGTTTGCGAGTCCCATCCCTGGGCCATCAGTTCGTTGTCCAGCGTAGACTCGATCATATAGCCGATCCACCCCTGGGTTTGCGCCACCAGGATTTCCAGGGGCAACCGCGGCACATCTTCACAACTTTCTTGCTGTAACAGCAGGTTGCCCACCTGGGGGCCGTTTCCATGGGTGATGATTATGCTATACTCCCGAGAGAGACGGACGATTTGTCTGATGGGCAGCTTCAAGTTGTCCAGTTGTTCCGTTACCTCACCTGCCTGCCCTTTGCCGATCAGGGCATTCCCTCCCAGCGCCACCAGCAATATCTCCTTCGCAGCTTCTGCTTCCATCTTCTCCTCGCTGGGAAATAGGCTATTTTAAAAATGCTGAATAATGTCTCCCCCATCCACGGCGGAGCAACAAAAATCGCCACTGGGCCCTAAAACCATTGCTCCGACCTTACTTGACATGTATAATTGATTTCAGCCTGGACATAAAGGACATTTTTCCAGCGGTGGTTCTTTTGTCTGATTTCAGAGGAAACCTGGATGACTCGGTCACACCTGGACCGGCCACCAATTCTTTCTCGGCAAACAGAGGAGGCCCCCATGCGCATACTCATCACCGGCGGGTCCGGATTTGTCGGTCGGACCCTGACATCCCAATTGACCAGCCGGGGACATCAGGTGATTATCCTGACCCGCTCGTCTTCTCCCGGCCCCCAGCCCCACCTGAATGTCACCTATGTGACAGGTAACCCGTTGCAACCAGGTGACTGGCAGCAAACCGTCAGCCAATGCGACGGCGTCATCAACCTGGCCGGGCAAAGTATCTTCACCAGATGGACCCACGAGGTCAAACAAGGGATTTATGACAGTCGCATTTTGACCACCCGGAACGTGGTGGAGGCTTTGTCAGGCGCCGCCACAGGCTCTCCTCGCTTTCTTTTCAGCACTTCCGCCGTAGGCTACTATGGCGACCGAGAAGATCTGGAGGTGGATGAAGACACTCCTCCCGGGACTGATTTCCTGGCCCATGTCTGTCAGGATTGGGAAAACGAGGCGCTGCAGGCTGTCCGGTGCGCCCGAGTCGTATTATGCCGGTTCGGGATTGTGTTGGGCCGTAACGGCGGTGCCTTGGGCCAGATGATCCCCTTGTTTAATCGCTTTATAGGTGGGCCGCTGGGGTCGGGCAAGCAGTGGTTTTCCTGGATCCATGAACAAGATTTAGCCGGAATATTCATCTGGCTGCTGGATCATCCAAATATCTCCGGCCCGCTAAATTGTACCACTCCCAATCCGGTTCAAAACCGGGAACTGGCCCGCAACCTGGGTCAGGCGCTTCATCGGCCGGCCTTTTTGCCGGCGCCGGGCTTCATGGTCCGTCTGGTTATGGGGGAACTGGGTTCGGTGCTTTTAAGTGGGCAGAAGGTCCTGCCCCGAAAGCTGATTAACGCCGGGTTTGAATTTTCTTTTCCTGACTTAAGCAGCGCCTTAGGCCATATCCTGGCCTCTTGACGGCCTGACCGGGCGGCACTCGGATTGGGGATGGCGATGGCATGGCGACGGTTAAGGCCGCGGCCGGCCGGGATGTTCTTTTCAATCTGCCCCGGTGAGGACTTTAGGCCACAAACGACGGTATTTATGGCTTGTTATGGCCCATCTGTCCCTTCTCTTGTTTTTTTATTGACACGAGGGAATTATTCCGTATAATCACCTCAAAACGCCGGAGTGGTGAAACTGGTAGACGCAGGGGACTCAAAATCCCCCGATCCTTGCGATCATGTCGGTTCGATTCCGACCTTCGGCACCAAAGATTTCAATTAGTTAGGGGCTCCGGCAAGCCCCTTTCTTTTTGCCTTTTTTATGGCGTTTGAACTATGTTTGAACTTTTTTCCGAGTTTGAACTCCCGGAATCAGCCAAAAACCCTTGCACCTTTTCGGCTGCCTCCAAGGCGTCCTCCTGATCCACGGTGTTGTACCTTGAGAACATGGCCAAGGTCTTGTGGCCGGTCAGCTTCATGATGACGGAATCCTTGACCCCGGCCTTACGGGCATTGGTCACATAGGTGTGTCTCAGGTCATGGAAGCAGAATTCTTTGATCCCAGCCCTCTCCAATGCGTTCTCAAATCCCTTGCGGATAGACTTGATCGGCTGCCCCTTCCTGGTAAACACCAGATTGTGACCAATCCCCCTGACTTTCCCCGCCTCCAAGAAGATATCCTTTAATACCTCGTTGAAGTAGATCCTTCTCGGTTCCCGTGTCTTGGTGTTCTCCGGTTCCAGGTCAAGGTAACCGTCTTTGATATTAACCCGGTCCCAGGTCAGACCAAGAACCTCGTTCAACCTCATCCCAGTCTGATACCCAACTTGCACGATGGCCACCAGGTGACGAGGCAACTCAGAGTTCAGCCTTGAATACTCCTCAGGGCTAAGGATACGGTCCCGCTTGTTCTCCTCAGGCAACTGAGAGACCTTCCAACAAGGATTTTTGACCACCATATCCTCACGAACGGCCAAGTTGAAGATTCTTTTCAGCAGAGCAATGGCCCTGTTTACCGTGGCCGGATGATATTTCTCACCCCTGGAGCTCACCTTTTCCAGCATCTCGTATTGGAAACTCTCCACCATGGAGGGTTTGAGCTTTTCGGCCTGGATTTCGCCAAAATACTGCAGAAGGTATTGCGACCGCTGAACGTCCTTCTTGTAGGATCTTTTCTTTTTGGCTACGGGGAGGCTCAAGTACCAAGTGATCAGTTCTGCTAACGTATAGCTGACCTTTGCCGGGGCTACGTCTATCTCCGGCTCATACTTTTTCTTGACCTGCTCGCCTTCCCGCTTCTTTAGGACCTCTTTGGCTACATTCTTAGACGTCCCAATGACCTCGCTCTTATACTTAGGGCGCTTCAGCATTTGGCCAGGGTTGTCTTTGTCTGGAACATATTTATAGCCAGTTTGATATTGAATTACGTATTTCCCGGTTCTTTTATCCTTATGTAACGGCATATTAACGCCCTCCTGTATCGAGGGCACGTAACGCAGCGTCTGAAGCACCACCTCCTTTCGGAATAGATGGTAACACCAGACGCAGCGTTGATCAACTATT
>JADFXK010000488.1 GCA_015233625.1 Deltaproteobacteria bacterium
CGGGCAGTAGTCTGTGATCAACCAGAGCCGGCCAGATTTCATTAATGATCCGGATTGATTCAGGCACAGTGAAGTGAGCCGCTAGTACCCCACAGAGGATTATCCTAAATGTATCATCCAGGTTGTATTGCTCCGAGGATTCTTTACGCTTTGAGCTGTCTGGTAAAATAGCGGAAGCCCACGCCCGGCATTGATCTATTGGGAATTTCATAAACTTTGAAATTTGCTCTAGGGTCAGATAGACCATTTGTTAGTTATCCCGAGGAGGTAGATGGAGATTGATATCCTAGCCGATATTGATGCAGAAGGTTTACTCTCCGCAGTGATCCGCATTGGGGTCAACTGGAAACCTGATGGCCGTAGTCTCCTTCAGCCTCGTCGTCCTCGTTGATTTCTTCGGGTTCATCGGGAGGCGAATACCGGTCTTGAGGGAGCGTTTTCAGATAGACGATCTTTTCGGTCAGCTTAGGCTCCTGGGCCTGGAGTTCCTTATCCAAATCGATGGTCCGAAGTTGGTTCTGGAGGAAGGAACTTAGCTTTAGGGTCAGACGGTCACGTCTCTTTTTGAGTTCCAGGATATCCCCGTTGATTTTTTGGAGACGCGATTCAGCTTGTTGGATAACGGCGTCAGCCTTTGACTGGGCGTCTGAGACAATTAGTTGAGCCTCTTGTTGGGCATTGGCCTTGATAGCTGCGGCGGCTTTCTTGGCCTCCAGAAGAGTGCTCTTGATGAGCCGCTCCCGCTCCTTATACTGCCGGACTTCTCTGTTCTTGCTTTTAACCAACCTGGCCAGAGTGTCAATTTTTCGGACGAGCAGATGGTATTCCTCGGACAGTTCCTCCAGGAATGTGTCTACTTCCCGAATGTCAAAGCCCCTTAGCCGGAGACGGAATCCCTTTTTCCTGATGTCGTCAGGCTTAATTTTCATTTCTATACTCTCCCTTAACGTCCCGTGGCCAGTCGAAAGCCCAGGCCTTGGAGCGAGCCAACTAGAAAAGAATCCAGGAACATAATAATCAAGATGATGATAATTGGAGAAAAATCTAGACCCCCCAACTGGATCGGCAAAAGGCGCCGGACGCGATAGAGGACAGGCTCGGTGGTATTGTACAAAAACCTCACGATGGGATTGTAAGGGTCGGCATTAACCCAGGAGATAACCGCCGAGGCGATAATGATCCACATGTAGAGGACCAAGCCATAATGAAGCACGATGGCCAGTGCGTTGAAGAAATGACCAAGAATAAACATTCTTCCTCCTCTTAGGCAGCCCCTGCTGAGGGGATCGGCTCAGGTAAATCAGCCTCGGTTGGGGTTAGTAAAGACAAAGGCGGTCAGGTCCGACCAGGCCGCGTCTGAAGAATCCTACGATTTCTGGCTGCGCTCTAACTGATATAACGGGAGCGACGCTGTAGAAAAAGAGCTGCCATTTACGTGTCGGCGGAAATGAATAAGCAGAGGACGATGTTCGAAGGGATTGATTGATAAAGTGAAAGATGTTCGGGAATTAATACAATGTCCATTAATGGCTGGAAACTTGGGAAGGAGGAACGAACCAAAAGATATAGCGCTTAGAATAAGTCTATTGGGGAGATTCATATCTAATCCTTCGACACCTGTGTTCCCAATGGCAGTTATTTTACGATTGATGTCTTCGATATCATAACTAATAATAGAATGCAAGAAAAAACCGACCTATCGCTCAGGTTGTGGCATTGGGCTCAGAGACCCTGACCAAGGAGGGGCGGAAACGAGCCCGCGGCCGGCCACAATTGGGATGTAAACTTGCAACAGCCATAATTGATGCTGGTTGCATTGGGAACCTTAGTTAACACGGTTGATGGCCGGCCGGCGTTACCTCCCGAGCATCCCGGCTTGCCTGATGAATTCGATGACGGCATCGATGCCTTCATGAGTCTTGAGGTTGGTGAAGACATAGGGCAGCCCGCGGCGCATCCGGGCAGCATCGTCGGCCATGATCTCGAGCGAGGCGCCAACGTGGGGTGCCAGGTCGATCTTGTTGATGACCAGCAGGTCGGATTTGGTGATCCCAGGGCCGCCCTTTCGGGGAATTTTGTCCCCAGCCGCGACATCGATGACATAGATGGTCAGGTCGGCCAGTTCCGGGCTGAAGGTGGCGCTCAGATTATCTCCGCCGCTTTCCACCATGACCAGATCAAGATCCGGAAAACGCCGGCACAAGTCTTCCACCGCGGCCAGGTTCATGGAGGCGTCTTCCCGGATGGCCGTGTGGGGGCAGCCCCCGGTCTCCACCCCGACGATCCGGTCCGCGGGCAAGGCCTCCCGCCTGGTCAAGAACTCTGCATCCTCCCGAGTGTAAATGTCATTGGTGACCACGGCCATCTGATAGGCGCCCTGCAACTCACGGCAAATCAATTCGATAAGGGCCGTTTTCCCGGAACCCACCGGGCCGCCGATGCCCAGGCGTAAGGGCTGCTTGGAAGTCATGACCTGGTTTCCTTCAATCAAAAAAATAGAAGTTCAGAAAATTTAGGAACGAAACAATCTGGTATGCTGGGTTTCATGGAGGGCGCCGGCTATGGCCAGCGATGGGGCCGTAAATCCGATTTCATCGTCGGTCAGGGTATGGGCCCAGGTGACAATTTCGGGGATCACTTCGACACATCGGCCGAGGATTCTCTGCCCGGCGGTCTGGCCCAGGGGGATCAGCTTGATGGCTGCAGCCACCTGGTTTTCGGCCCAAGACCACAGATAGCCCAGGCCGGCCTCGCGAGTAGGGATGTCCCAGCGCACCGCGGCCAGGGCAAACACATTCAGGAAACTTACGGACGCGTTTGACTTCCACGGTTCGGCTTCGGTTAGACCCAGGTCGGTCAGGAGGGTAGCTAAAGCCCGGCCCAGGTGATTTTCCTGAGCTTGAAATTCGGCGGATTCGCGGCCGGCCAAAAGATAGGCATTCCAGTATCGGACCGCGGCCTGGTCGCCCTGGTCCCAGGCCCGGTGGAATCGGACCAGGAGCGGAACATCGAACCGGACCAGGGTGTGCTGCATCAAGCCGATGATCCAGTCCGTGGCTTCGGCTTCCCGGCGGACCCATCCCTGCTCCGCGGCCCATTCAAGA
>JADFXK010000489.1 GCA_015233625.1 Deltaproteobacteria bacterium
AGCTTGTATTGGGGTTGCCCGCATATCGTTTCTGGATGACAACGTAGATAAGAACGTAGGGAAAGACATCCCGATGTTGAGCCTGGTTTATGACGTTATGAAAAACTACGACACCGTAGCCCGGTCTGCCCGGAATGTAAATCTGACCAGTGACGATCAAGTCATTCAGAAACAGAAGGAGAATTTTTTCAAGGCCAAGAGTATTCTAATAGATTCGGTCAACAAGTTAGAAAAAAAGACGAATACTGACAAAGAAAGGGAGTTCTTCGCAACTATAAAAGAGAACCTAAATCTGGCTGTTGATAAATCTGAAAGGGCAATTGAACTCGGTCTGATTAGCAAGAAAGAGGAAGGAGCCAAAATAGTAATTTTTGAAGTGCTGGCTCCCCAAGCCAGGTTTCTTGAGGCCCTCGACGGCCTCGTGAAACGAGAAATGGAAGGCAGCCGGGCAGACGGGGAAGAAGCCGCGCAGGCTTCAGCTTCCGGGCGATTTTGGATCATCTTGTTAGGTGGAGGGGCACTCATTTTTGGTGGTTTGATCGCCTTTTTCATTACCCGGAGTATAACCAAACCGATCCACCAGATTATCACTGGACTGGCCGAAAGCGCCGGTCAAGTGGCCACCGCATCCAATCAGGTGTCGACGTCTAGTCAGGGGCTGGCTGAGGCGTCATCGGAACAGGCGGCGGCCATCGAAGAGACATCTTCGTCATTGGAAGAAGTTGCCTCTATGAGCAAACAAAATTCCGATCACGCCAGGGAAGCAGATCGGATTGTAAAAGACTCGTCCAAGGGCATGGAAGAGGCTAATCGGGCCATGGGCGAACTAACCAAATCCATGGGCGAAATATCTCAGGCGAGTGAAGAAACACAAAAAATTATTAAAACCATTGATGAAATAGCCTTTCAGACCAACTTGCTGGCCTTGAACGCGGCGGTAGAAGCGGCCCGAGCGGGGGAAGTTGGGGCCGGCTTTGCGGTGGTGGCTAACGAAGTTCGGAATCTGGCAATGCGGGCGGCCGAAGCGGCCAGAAATACCGCGGCCTTAATTGAAGGGACGGTAAAAAAGATACACGCCGGGGTCATTTTAGCTTCGGCGGCAAACGATACCTTTGGCAAAGTGAGAAGTAGTGTTAGCAAGGTAAGTAAATTAGTTAGCGAGATTGCCACCGCGTCGCAGGAGCAAACGCAAGGCGTGGAACAAGTAAATCAGACCATGTCTATGATGGATAAAACTACCCAGCAGAACGCAGCCAGTGCTGAGGAAACCGCCTCCGCCTCTGAAGAGTTGAACGCCCAGTCCCGCCAGATGAACAGGTACGTGACGGAACTAAGGGGTGTCGTCGAAGGTCTGCACCGATCTGAGGCAAATGTTCGAACCGGACCTCATGAAAAAAAATCACATCCGGCTAAAGGACAACTGCTATCACAGAAAAAGGCGGACGTGGGAGTGCCGGGCAGAAGGGCCATAGGCTACATACCGCCGAACAGATTAAAACCAGCTTACAAGATGTCCAGGGACGATGGCGGGTTCAAAGATTTTTGAAATTACAATCAGGCGACTGACGAATTCCAGCTCTTAATTAAAAAGCACTAGGCCGGCGGCCTGGAGGATTTTCTGGTATTCCAGGCCATAATCTAAGCTCTGCGTCAGGCTTCCTAACCTGTTTTACCGGTAACCCCAAAATTCTGCTTGACACGCCCAGGACGCTTCAGGTAACATCTCCGGCCAACTGACTAAGGGTAGATCTTTGCTTGGATCCGGATTTCCGGACTGGGACTTGGAGCATCCCCCCAAAAATTTGTGGGCTCCAGGTATCGGTCCCACAGGTTGATATGCAACTAATTGAAACAATTAACGAAATGTCGGAAGTGGCGACCGCTGCGGTTCGCCGGAATAAAACAATCGCCTTTGTCCCGACGATGGGCTTTTTACATCAAGGCCACCTGAGCCTGATGGCCTATGCTCGAGACCACGCCGATATCCTGGTTGCCAGCATCTTTGTCAATCCCACCCAATTTGGCCCCAACGAAGATCTTGATCGGTATCCCCGCGCATTTGAGTCAGATTCCCAGAAGTGCCGAGACCAGGGAGTAGATTATCTTTTTTCCCCGCAGCCTCAGGAGATGTATCCTGATGGCTGGCAAACAACGGTGAATGTCAGCCGGGTCACCGCCAATCTGTGCGGCAAGAATCGGCCTGTCCATTTTACCGGGGTGGCCACGGTGGTCCTGAAGCTGTTCAATATCATTAAACCCACCCTGGCTGTGTTCGGGGAAAAGGACTATCAGCAACTGGTCACCATCCAGCGCATGGTTAAAGATCTTAATCTCGCGGTGGAGGTGGTCGGTCAACCTATTGTTCGGGAACCTGACGGCCTGGCTATGAGTTCGCGAAACGTTCATCTTTCACCGGAAGAACGGCACTCGGCTCTGAGCCTGTCCGCCTCTCTGGCCCGGGCCAGGGAAATGGTCGCGGCTGGGGCGCGGGCGACTGCTCCGATTATCGCTGACCTGACCGCGTTTATCTCCAAACATCCCTACACCAACCCAGACTATGTCAGCCTGGTTGATCCTGAAACCCTGGAAGACTTGAATGTAATCGAGACCAGAGCCCTCTTGGCCCTGGCCGTGAAAGTGGGGCAAACCCGGCTGATCGACAACACTATCTTGTCGGTATCCTAGTCCCCCGGTATCATTATTTATTAACCAGCCCAGCCATTGACCGGGCCATCAAGACGCTGAGGTAATGTATTTATGCAACGGATGATGTTTAAGTCAAAGATCCATCGCGCCACCATCACCGAATCTAACTTGGACTATGAAGGCAGCATGTCCATCGATGTTAACCTGATGGAGTTGGCCGACATTTTACCCTATGAGATGATTTACATTTATAACATCAACAATGGGGCGCGGTTTGAAACCTACGCCATTGAGGCGGAGCGTGGTTCCGGGACCATATGTCTTAACGGCGCGGCAGCCCGGATGGGTTGTGCCGGTGATCTGGTGATCATCTGCACCTATCAAGCCATGGACGAGGCCCTGGCTAGAAACCACCAACCCGTGGTAGTGAAGGTCGACGGCTATAATCACCCTTTCC
>JADFXK010000048.1 GCA_015233625.1 Deltaproteobacteria bacterium
GCAAATGACATCGTGGCCTGACCGTCTTCACTAAACACCTTGATGGTGACCTGGCCCTTGTCTCCAGTAATGGCCTGGTAGGCATTATACATTAAATTCACCACGGCCTGGGTCAACGCCCCCCGGTCACCCATGACCAGGCAGGGCTCGCCTTCTGCCTCTACACAAAGATCAAGGGTCCGGCCTTCTTCCGTCACCGGAAAAACCATCGAAGCGACCTGGTCCAGCATAAACGTCAGATCAACCGGCTTCCATTCCTTCGGACCGGGGCGAGAAAAAGCCAAAAATTCCTCGACCATATGGTTCAGCCTTTTTACCTCGTCGGTGATGTATTCAGCCATGGTCTGGCGCAACGGAGCATCCGCCTTATGCTTTAATAGGATCCCCAAAGAACCATGAATAATGCCCAGGGAATTCTTTAGCTCGTGGGCGATAACCGAGGAGAAGCGGCCCAATTCAGCCATTTTCTCTTTTTCCATCAGCCGCTGGTACGTCTCCCGGAGTTCCCTTTCTTTCATAATCAAGGCGTCAACCATCCGATTAAAAGACATGGTCAGTCGCCCCACTTCGTCCTGACTGGAGACATTCAGGCTGCTGATCCAGTGACCATCGGCGATTTCACTAGTGGCCCGGGCCAGCCTGATGACCGGTCTGAGCATCAATCTAGCCACCCAAAAGGCCGCCAGGCCAAAAATAACCCCCACCGAAGCCGCTAGATATAGAATTTTGAGGCGGAGACGACTTAACGCGTCCAAGACTTCAGCCTTGGAAAAGGTCACTGAGACGGACCCCAAAATTCTTGAAGAACTATGGGGGGGATTATTCGCGGTGACGTTTCGGTCAGCGTTATCGCCTTCAAAAAACAAATTTATTCTATCAGTTACCTCACCTTCAGTGGGTCGCATGGTCACCGAGCGAACAATCTTTTTTCTTGGTTCTTGGGCTTTGGCAAAAGAGCCTTTTTGCTCCAGCAACACATCCCCCTGGTTGTCAAGAATCTGGACCTCAATGACATCTCCTTCCCGGGCCAAATTCTCAGCCAAAGGAGCAATCAGTGATTTGTTGCCGATCAACAACCCCAGTTCCGCATTCAAGGCCAAGTTCGTCACTAATGCCTCACCCCTTTTTTCGAATTCAGCAGTTAAGATGGCTTCCGAATGGTGCAGCACCAGGGCCGTATAAATGGCCGATAAGCTCAAAGTCATACCGACTACCCCGAGCGATATTTTTATGGTTAGACTCAAGCCTTTAATCATGGGGTCATCTCGTCAATTTTGACCCGACCGTTTGGCGGTAAAGTGATTTTCAATCTTTGGGCAACCCTTTCATTAAAGATCAGTCGGACTTTTTCCGGCGGATGAACGAGTGGACCGGGTATTTGACCAGCTTGCAGCAAATCCCTGACCAGCCGCCCGCATTGACTGCCCAATTCATTATAATCTAAAGCAAAGGATAGCACCGCCCCATTTTGAGAGAACCATCGGTTGAACCCAACCACCGGTATTCCTTTAAACAAGAGTTTCTTGACCACCAGGCTCACCACGTCTTCCAGGATGACCAATTGGTCAGGGATAAACAGGAGAACGTCGGCGTCGAAGTCGGGTAGATCCGGTATTTCGGGGACCTCTGATGTGGCATTAACCAAAAAGGGTCGAATAACCAGTCCCAGGTCAGAGGCCACGCGTTGAAATTCCGCTACCAAATGCTCATTCCTCTCGGCGGAATGAATAATGGCGACCTTTTTTCGGCCTGGCAACATGGTCTTGATTACGTGAAGCTGAAATTCGGGCGGGATATTGAGACTTACTCCGGGATAGGAGGTGCCCTTAGACAAAATCCGGTCAGGATTCAAGACGGCACAAAAAAATCGTTTGAACTGATTCGGGGTGACGGCCAGCAGATAGGTGGCTTCAGGTCCCACTGCCACCACCATCTCGGAGGATGAAGCAAGAGACTGAATGATGGTCCGCCCTTTGTCTATATCACCGGAAAATGATATAATCCTGGTATGCTGTGCCCCCATTACCTTAAGAATGCCCTGAGCCGCCTGGTCATAAGGGATGATATCGGCGCTCTGGAGAACCACTACGCCTTCACCAGCCGTGGCCGTGGCCGGGAAAAGCAACAGCAACAGAGCAGATAGATATATTATTATGAGGCGAACATTTATCATAGCCGATAGACGGGCACCATTCCTAACAATTGAGGGGAGAGGCAGGGGAAAAGGTCTTCTCAGGATTGGACAAGCCGTCCCTGTCCCATTAGATAACCCATAGGGATATAGACTATATGATCTATTCCCAGGTCATGTCAATACCGAACATGTCCAGGCAACTGGAATTATTGATTTGTAGGCGGTCGGGAAAAGGCAGCCGCGGGTCTGGGAGCATCACGTTCAGGGCAACCGGGACCTGAACATTCCGGAGAACTAATACCCCTGATCCTTAAACCAGGAGATCGTCTGGGCCAGACCTTGACGGATAGGGATTTGCGCGGTAAAGCCCAGTTCTTGGGAGGCTCTGGTGCCGTCCGCGCCACGAAGGTTAATGTCTTCAAAATTCGGCCCAAAAACAGACCGGGCGGGGACATGAATAATCTTTGAATTGGATCCAGTTAACTCTAACACGGTCTGAGCCAGATCAACAATGCTCAAATGCTCCTGATTGCCAATGTTATATATTCGGCCAACCGCCTTATCCGACAATGCCGCGGCCTGGGTGCCGGCTGCAGTGTCGGCCACATAGGTAAACCCCCTCTTCTGGCACCCGTCATCGTGAACCGTCAGAGGCTGTCCTGTTAGGGCCTGGACAATGAATTTAGCCACCACACTGCCGTACCCATCACCGGCCAGACGCGGCCCATAGGCATTGAAATATCTGACTATGGTCACCGGCAGCCCCTGGTGGGCCAGCGCCATGGCCAGATGCTCACCATAGAGTTTAGACACGGCATATGACCAGCGCGGCGCCGACGAGGGGCCCAAAACCAGATCATCGGTCTCAGAAAAGGGAATTTGCCGGGATTTCCCGTAGACTTCAGATGAAGAGACGACCACCGTCCTGGTCTGGTGCTTAAGAGCCTCCATCAGGACCACGCGGGTGCCTTCCACGTTTACGTGCAGGGTGTTCAATGGGTCATCCAGGACATGTTTCACCCCCACCACCGCCGCCAGATGAAATATAACCTGGTGTTGCACCACCAGGTCAGCCAGCAAACGACTATCGGTGACGCTTCCCGTTACCAAGGAAAACCGGGGATTACCCAAATGATGAGCCAGGTTGGCGGTCCGTCCCAATGACAGATTATCCACCACAGTCACCCCGGCTCCCTGATTTAGCAACCGGTCGACCAGATGCGAGCCGATGAATCCAGCCCCTCCGGTCACCAGGCAGCGTTTATTTTCTATGGTTGAGAGTAGCGTCATCACCTTGTCCGAAGTCTAATCGCCTACAATCGATTTTGTTAGTGATCGCATCAAGATACACGGTAAAACTCTCCGTCGGGGTTCTAACCATTAGAATGTGAGAGGATCACCGGTTCTCTATTGATTAAAATGCTCCTTCACGATCCGCCTTACTTCGGTCAACGACTGGCTATCCTCGCCGAAACTGGCCGTACCAGACAAGTCGGCATTAATGATGGCCTGTTCATAGGGCAAGAAGCCTAAGAATTCGAAATCGGGTACATTTTTTCGCAGGAATTCTTCGTCGGCGGCGCCACGGATCTTGTTACCCACCAAAGAAATCTTTTTTACTCCGATATCTCCTGCTAACTTCCGGATATGATTTGCTGTTTCTATGCTCCTTCGGCCTGGTTCCACCACCACGATCAACCGGTTCACGGAACCAGCCGTGCCCCGTCCCAGATGCTCGATGCCGGCTTCCATATCCAGTACGACCACCTCGTCCCGGGCCAAGATCAGATGGTTGATCAGGACCTTCAATAAGGTGCTCTCTGGACAGATGCACCCGCCGCCGCCCTTCTTGACCCCACCCAAGACCATCAGCCGGATATTTCCCTTGGCCTTAGACAGTTTTTCCGGCAAGTCGGCCACATGGGGATTGAGTTTGAAAAAGGCGCCCATCGTGCCGATCTTGGATTCGGTCCTTTCTTCGATCAATTCTTTCATTTCCGATATGGGCGTGATATCGGCCGCATTTTCAAATCCTAAAGCTGCGGCCAAATTAGCGTCCGGATCGGCATCGATGGCCAGGACCCGATGGCCTTGTTCACTCAAGACCTTAACCAACAAAGACGCAAAGGTGGTCTTCCCTACCCCCCCCTTACCGCTGACAGCCAACTTCATAGCTCTCTCCTTTCACGAATGTTGAGTTTTTTCTTTAATGGTTCGACCTCTCTCACCCACTCCTGGCCATGCCCATGAGCGGATATATGGCCAGGCCGGCGATGACGGCCACATCCTCCGCCTGAAAGAATGAGGTGATATTCTCATCGAACAACACATTTCCTTCCGGAGGGAACTCTTCGTCTCCGGGCCAGATGACCAACGTCACTGGAATGTAAGGGAGAACATTAATCTGCACAGCCACTCCGGAGTGGTCTACCGGCGCTCCGCCCAAGACCGGGGCCAGGTTGA
This sequence comes from Deltaproteobacteria bacterium, assembly GCA_015233625.1. Taxonomy (GTDB): domain Bacteria; phylum Desulfobacterota; class JADFXK01; order JADFXK01; family JADFXK01; genus JADFXK01. The sequence continues at coordinate 4,598 of JADFXK010000048.1, forward strand.
GCAACTTCTCCGGACACTGGCCAAATGCCGAGAGCAGTGGGGCTTTGGCCCGTTTTTCAAAAGCGGAATAATAAAATTCTCCCGCCGGGACTTCCCGAAAGGTGATTAACTTCCCTCTTGGAGGGCGCCCCTGAGTTGCATTCAGATAGTGCAGGATGATTACCTTGCCTTGAATAGACACGTCCGGTCCCCCATCCAGCACGGCCACGTCCCCCCCCGGTGTAGAGACCTGGACCTGACGATTCAAGAAAACTAATTGGATATGTCCCTCAGGAGTTAACTTTGCACCGGTGCCGGCCGCAGCTTGTTGGGGATCCCGGTTGATGAACTCTTCCTTAGCCAGCCGATAGGCGGTTTCATAATCATCTATTCTAGCCACTCATGTCTCCTCAAGTCTAGAGTCGTTGCCGGATGCCTTTCAACCCGGAGCAAGGATCGATGACCTGGCCACATCGAGGCTCCAGATTAAATCAGTCTTTTTAGATTTCCCCAGGTCTTCACCTCTACCTGGATATTTTCATACCGGGTTATGGAGATTATGGCAAGACCAAAAGGTATTCTCTTGTCATTTTTGCGACGTTTAGGACAAAATCTGAACCTACACCAGTTCCATGACCGTGCACATAATTTTTACCTGAGACACTATTTTGTTTGTGTTTCACCCCTATTCTAGTTTAAGATGATCAAACGATATCTCAATCTATTCAGTAAAATAGTTAGCGTGGCCCGACCGCCGGCGCCCTTTGAGCCAGCCGTAATCAGTCGTGTCTTTCATCACCTAGTCCCCGGTACCCGGCAAATTGGCGGCTGATAATCTTCTGTTTTCAGCCAAACCACAAATCAGCAGGGAGGCTTTATGAAGCAAGTGAGCTTTAGAACCAAGTTGTTGGTTAGTCTCATTCCCATTGCCTTAATTACCATTGGGACGTTGTCGATCATATCCTACCGGACGGCATACAAAGGCATAATGCTTCAGCAGGAAGCCAATATTCAGAACATGGTTAACAAGACCGTCGATGAGTTGGCCAACTGGGAAAAAGATCGGGAAAGAGAATCGGTGCTCTTGGCCCAAACCGGTGTCTTCCAGGCCGCCTGTCAGGGCAAACGGATGGATGAGGCTCGGGACAGGCTGCTATTAATTCATAAGTCCTCACCTTTTTATGAAAACGTGTTCTTGGCCGATACCGGGGGCAAGCTGTTCATGGATTCCATCGGCGGTAAGTCTGTGGGGGTAGAATTAACGAAGATCCCAGGGTACGCGGCCAACGCCGAAAAGGCCGGGCAGGGTCAACTTTGGGTCAGCGATGTCCAAAAATCCCCGGCCACAGGTAGACCCGTGATTCTGATCACCTCGCCGATCCAGGTTGACGAGAAATATGTCGGGATCATGGGCACCCCGATTGAACTGCTGAACTTCTCGGAGTCATTTATAAGTAAGGTCAAAATCGGGAAGAGCGGTTATATGTTCATGTTGGATGCCAAAGGAACAGCGCTAGCCCACCCCGACAAACAGCATATTCTGAAAACAAACCTGGCAGAGCATGAATTTGGACGAAACATGCTGGCCCAAAAAAACGGATCACTGACCTACAACTGGCAAGGAGAAGAAAAGAACGTCCATTTCGCCACCTACGCCCAGAAAGGCTGGTTGCTCGCGGCCACAGTCAATAAGTCGGAATTCCTCGAGCCGGTCAAGGACATCAAGATTCTCTCGATTACGCTCGGAGGATTAGCGGTTGTCCTACTCTCCCTCATAATCTGGTTTATTTCCACCAGTGTCTTCAAGGTCATCAGCCGGGCCGTCGTCGGTTTAAACGCCGGCAGTGATCAGGTGGCCACCGCCTCCTCACAGGTGTCTACAGCCAGTCAATCCTTAGCCGAGGGGACCTCCACCCAGGCGGCTTCGATTGAACAGACGTCTTCTTCTCTAGAGGAGATGTCATCCATGACTAAGCGCAATGCTGATAACGCCAATATCGCGAATAATTTAATGAAAGAGACAAAAGAGATCGTCGCCGAGGCGAATACGTCCATGTCCCACCTGACCTCATCAATGGGAGAGATTACTAAGGCCAGCGACGAGACATCCAAAATTATCAAAACAATCGACGAAATCGCCTTCCAGACAAACTTGCTGGCTCTTAATGCCGCGGTAGAAGCAGCCCGGGCCGGTGAGGCAGGAGCCGGTTTCGCGGTAGTGGCCAACGAGGTCCGAAATTTAGCCATGCGGGCGGCCGAGGCGGCCAAGAACACAGCCGGCTTAATCGAGGACACGACTAGAAAAGTCAAAGACGGCTCTGATTTAGTCCTAAGAACAAACCAGGTATTCAATCATGTGTCAGAAAAAGCATCCAAAGTCGCTGAGTTGGTAGGTGAAATCGCCGCCGCTTCGGCGGAACAGGCCCAGGGCATTGACCAGGTCAGCCGGGCGGTCGCCGAGATGGAGAAAGTAACCCAGCAAAATGCGGCCACAGCCGAGGAGTCTGCGGCGGCCTCTGAGGAAATGACGGCTCAAGCTTTATCCATGAGAGGCATTTTGACGGAACTCGCGGCCATCATAGGTGGTGTACAGGAAGAAAAATTAGTTCAAAAGCCCAAATCAACCCGAAGCGAACCAATTCCGGCCGTCCGCCGAGCCCCGGCGGGAAATGCGGCCACCTCGCTCGGGCCATCCGGGGTGGCCAAAAAAATTGATAGCCCCAGACGCCGCAAGGAAGTCCGACCAGAACAAATAATCCCTATGGATCAAGACGATTTCAAGGATTTCTGATCTCTCTGCGGCTATTAACTGGAATAAAAATCTTGGGGGGTTATTTTTCCGGATGGTCTTTGACGACGCGGGATTGGAAGAGATTTTCCACTTCCCGTTTAAATTCGGTGATATCTTTGAATTGCCGATAAACGGAAGCAAATCGAACGTAGGCCACCTCGTGCATTTTACGTAGTTGGTTCATCACCAGCTCGCCTATATCTGTGGACGGGATTTCTTTTCGGCCGGATTCTTGAATGTCTGCTTCCAACTCGTTGATGAAGGCCTCGATGTGATCCATGCTAACCGAAAGTTTTTCACAGGCTTTTTTCATCCCCATAGATATTTTTAACCGGTCAAAAGTCTCTCGGCGGCCATCCTTTTTGACCACCATAGGTAAGGTCTCTTCAACCCGCTCATAGGTGGTGAACCGTTTCAGGCATTCGCCGCATTCCCGGCGCCGACGGATAACGAGTCCGTCCCTGCTCACCCTGGAGTCGATGACTTTATCATCGAGAAAGCCGCAAAACGGACAACGCATAATCAGTCCACCCGGATCAACTCTATTTCGGTCAGTCCAAACATCTCCTGTGACAGCTTATCGGCATACCCTTGCTGATAGTAGATGATCTTAATACCGGCGTTAATCAACATCTTGGCGCAAATGGAACAAGGAAAGGTGGTGCAATACAACGTCGCATCTCTTATAGAAATACCGTGATATGCCGCCTGAATAATCACATTTTGTTCGGCATGCAGACCTCGGCACAATTCGTGTCTCTCACCGGAGGGGATGTTCGAATCGGCTCGCAAACACCCCGTATCCAGGCAATGGGGCAGACCCACCGGAACTCCGTTGTAACCGGTGGCCAGGATTCTCCGATCCCTAACGGCCACCGCCCCCACCTGACGCCGCAAGCAGCTCGACCGCTTGGCCACCAGCGTCGTGATACTCATAAAATATTCCAGCCAGTCCGGCCGGTGCGCCGGTGGGGGGAGATAATTATCAATCATAGAGGTCATCGTATAGGGGAAATTTGCCACACAGGTTTCTGACTTCGGCCCGGACCTTGCCCAGCACTTCAGTGTTATCGATATTCCGAATAACCTGAGAAATCAAACCAGCCACCTGGACCATTTCAGCCGCACCCATGCCCCTGGTAGTTAAGGCCGGTGTCCCCAGCCTGATCCCGCTGGTTACCTTGGCGCCTTTAGGATCAAAGGGAACACGATTCTTGTTGACTGTTATGCCGGCCCGATCCAGCGCCTTTTCGGCATCCAACCCCGTTATATCCAATGGACTAAGATCAACTAAAATAAGATGCGTGTCCGTGCCGCCGGAGACCAATCGAAATCCCTTGCTTATCAACTCCTCGGCCAGGATCCGGGCATTGGTCACCACTTGCTGCTGGTATTTCTTAAAGTCATCACTCATGGCCATTTTCAAGGCCACCGCTTTTGCGGCGATCACGTGCATGAGTGGGCCACCTTGGATACCAGGGAATATCTGGCTGTTAATCATTGACCCGTGTTCGGCCCGGGCTAAGATCAAACCACCGCGGGGGCCGCGCAAGGTTTTATGGGTGGTGGAGGTCACAAAGTCCGCATAGGGTACCGGTGATTGGTGTAAACCGGTGGCCACCAGACCAGCGATGTGAGCCATGTCGACCATCAAAAAAGCGTCTACCTCTTTGGCTATGTCATGAAAAGCCTTAAAATCGATACCCCGAGGATAAGCGCTGGCGCCGGCTACAATCAGTTTGGGCCGGTGCGTAATGGCCTGGCGGCGAAGCTCTTCATAGTCAATGCGTTCCGTTTCCTTGTTGACCCCGTAGGAAACGATCTTGAAAAACCTTCCAGAAAAGGAGGACGGGCTGCCATGGGTCAAGTGTCCGCCGTGGGCCAGGTCCATTCCCAAAATAACATCATCGCGTTTTAATGCGGCAAAGTAGACGGCCATATTGGCTTGAGAGCCGGAATGGGGTTGCACGTTGGCATATTCGGCCTGGAACAATTGCTTAGCCCGGTTGACTGCCAATCTCTCGGCCACGTCGACGTATTCGCAACCGCCATAGTAACGCCGACCCGGATATCCTTCGGCGTATTTATTAGTTAAGACACTGGACACCGCCTCCATAACCGCCTTATCCACAAAGTTTTCAGAGGCAATCATTTCCAGGTTGTTACTCTGGCGGTCAAGTTCAGACCGAATCGCCGCCGCGATCTCGGGGTCAACAAGTTCAAGTCTTTTTAATGACATGATTTTAAGCTATCCTGTTGTTTCGGGAACCAATCAATCAGCAACTTCACCACTGGTCAGACCAATTTGAGAAGGGTTAGCCTTGTTCAAACAGATCGATTCGTCTCTGATGTCGGCCCCCCTCGAAAGGAGTGTCAAGGAAGACGCTAACTATGTCCTCGGCCAATCCCGGTCCGACTACCCGGCCACCCATGGTCAGAATGTTAGCGTTGTTGTGGGCGCGGGCCATTCGGGCAGTGAAGAGATCATTGCACATAGCAGCCCGAACACCGGGGACGCGATTAGCTACCATGCACATGCCCTGACCGGTCCCACAGATCAGGATGCCCATCAGGGTCTTATCCGCGGCGACTCGTTTGGCCACTTCCATGGCATAATTGGGATAATCGACCGAAGACTCGCTATCGGTGCCCACATCGATTACTTCATGCCCGCGGGCGGAAAGGAATTTCTTCAGACTCTCTTTGAGGGTGTATCCGCCGTGATCGCTGCCTATCAGTATTTTCTGGGCGATGGCCGTCATTATCCGTTAAACTCCTTAAACAGCAAGCACGCGTTGGTGCCGCCAAAACCAAACGAATTGGACAAGACATATGGCACAGCCATCTCTCTGGCTTGATTCGGCACATAATCCAGGTCGCAAGCATCATCTTTGTTGTCATAGTTAATGGTCGGCGGAACAACCCCATTCTTTATCGTCAGACAAGAAAACACTGATTCCACGCCTCCGGCCCCCCCGAGCAAATGCCCCGTCATGGACTTGGTGGCACTGATGACCAGGTTATAAGCATGATCCTTGAAGACCGCCTTCATGGCCAGGGTCTCGGAGGCATCATTCAACGGAGTTGAGGTCCCATGAGCGTTAATACAGGTGATCTGACTCGGAGCCACTTCTGCGTCGGCCAAGGCTAAACGCATACACCTGATCGCCCCGTCACCGTCTGGAGAAGGCGCCGTCATGTGGTAGGCATCGGCGTTCAACCCATAACCGACCAATTCCGCGTATATTTTGGCGCCACGTTTCATGGCAAAATCCAGTTCCTCCAAAACCAGCGATCCTCCTCCTTCGGCCATGACGAATCCGTCTCGGTCACGGTCAAAAGGCCGGGAGGCCTTAAGCGGTTCATCATTGCGGCTTGACAGGGCCTTCATGGAACTGAACCCGGCCAGGGCCAGCGGCGTAATGGTCGCCTCCACCCCGCCGGTAACCATCACATCCGCGGCACCCCGTTGGATCAGCTTGAATGAATCACCAATGGCATGATTTCCGGAGGCACACGCCGTCTGGACGGATATATTGGGGCCCTTGAGTCCGAACTGGATAGCAATTTCACCGGGGGCCATATTAGAAATGAGCTTAGGGATGAAGAAAGGAGTGACTCGTCTCGGGCCACTCTCGAGCAGGACTTTATGATGCGTTTCCAGTGTCTCCAGGCCGCCTAACCCACACCCGATAACGCAGCCGATGCGGTGGGCGTTGGCATCGGTAACGACAAGGCCACTGTCTTTGATGGATTCGGTGGCCATGGCCACGGCATAGTGAATAAACCGATCGAGCTTCTTGACCTCTTTGGCCGGGATGTAGTCCTCCGGATTGAAATCTTTGACCATCCCGGCGATCTTAGTCCTGTATTCACTCACATCAAAACGGTCGATAAGAGTGATTCCCGAAATGCCATTTGTAATGGAGTGCCAGTTTTTCTCGACGCCGATCCCTAATGATGTAACCAGTCCCAGGCCGGTAACAACTACTCTTCGCTTCAAATGATGATCCCTCCAATTGTCTAGACGCTCGGTTGGGTTGACGCCATCCCCGGCCAAGTATCACGCCCATATCACAGGCTTTGCCGACCGACCCTGCCGGTTTACTACATCCACCATAAGGCAAAAACCGGCATATCAACTAGTTGGTTCGTTGAAAACAACTATTGTCGGCGGCAAACCCGTCAGATCCTTCTCTCCCGATCGGCCGCAAACCGATGGTTGATCGCCGGATATTAAGCTGATTTCTTCATCCGCAGAACTCAGCCCCGATAGCCCGATTCTAGGTATGTTCTTTGACGTAGGTGATACAGTTAATTACGGTCTTAATCTTTTCAGCGTCCTCATCGGCTATTTCAATCCCGAATTCTTCTTCCATGGCCATGATCAGCTCCACTAAATCCAAAGAATCGGCGCCCAGGTCGTCTACGAATGAGGCCTCCGGAACGACATCCTGTTCGGCCACGCTAAGCTGATCACAGATAATCTTTTTTACTTTGTCATCTATCGACATTAATTTATCTCCTCGTTAATTATTTTGCAGCATTATAGCCTTAGATCATATCGCCGATTCAGCGCCGAGATAACCTGGTGTTATTGCGTCTCCCAGACGGGGCCGGACTTTGGGAACGTATGGTTGACCGAGCCATCACTAAACCTGAGCCAAGTCTCGGCCAAGCTTCCATGACCAAGAAAGACCCCGTCTGTTTATCACGAATCGACATCCCCAGAAAACGTCTTTTATATATTTACAAATATAATCCGCCATTTATATGAACTGTTTGGCCGGTCACATAAGTGGCGGCATCTGAAACCAAGAAAGCCACCACATTAGCAATCTCATCAACCGTACCCATCCGGCCCATGGGAATGTTCCGTAAAAACTCATCTTTTATCTTTTGAGGCAGCACCGCGGTCATTTCGGTGTCGATAAACCCTGGGGCCACGGCGTTGACGGTGATCCCTCGGCTAGCTAACTCCAGGGCCGCGGTTTTGGTCATGGCGATCAGACCCGCCTTAGCCGCGGAGTAGTTGACCTGCCCGATATTCCCTTTGGCTCCAACGACCGAGGAAATGCTTACAATTCGACCGGACCTTTGTTTCATCATTACCTTGGCCGCCTGCTGGGTCATCAGGTAAGCGCCCTTTAGATTAATGTTGAGAACCCGATCCCACTCACTTTCCTTCATCCGGATCAGAAAGTTGTCGGCCGTTATCCCGGCGTTGTTCACTAGCACATCTATCCGGCCAAATCGCTTAATGATATCTTCATAGAATTCATTCACCCGGTCCGATGAAGAGATATCGAATCGAAACGCCTCGGCCTGGGCGGCCAGGGGTTCTAGCATCTCCAGGGTCTTCTGAGCCTCCGAGTCGTCTGGATCATAATGATTGAGCAACATCACGCTGCTAGAACCGGCCAGCGCCAAGGCGATAGCCCGGCCGATGCCCCGGGAACCACCGGTAATAATCACAACTCGATCGAATTCGCTCACCCTCAATCCCCTTTTAGAACGTTGCTGGTTGCTGGTTGCTCGGTGCTGGTTGCTCGGTGCTGGTTGCTCGTTACATGCTTATTTTGATAAACTCTTTATATTAGCTCAAATACAAGGCACATAATTTATAATTGGCAATTCATACTCGTGACTCGCAATATCAAACTTGAGGCAATAACCAGCAACAAGTAACCAGTAACAAGCAACGAGCAACCAGCAACATCAAATCCCCATTCGGGCCTTGATGCCTTCAATTAATGCCGGTACGATTTCAAAAAGATCCCCCACCAGTCCATAGGTGGCCACGTTGAAGATAGGCGCATGGGGATCATTATTAATAGCCACAATTACATCAGAAGACTGCATTCCGACCAGATGTTGCACCGCGCCGGAGACGCCAACGGCGATGTAGAGCTTAGGATTAACTGTTTTGCCGGTCTGGCCTATTTGATGGGCGTAAGAAAGCCACTCGGCATCCACCGCACCACGAGAAGCGCCCACGGCCGCACCTAACAACCCGGCTAATTCATAGATCAATTGAAAATTTTTGGCCGACTGCAATCCTCGGCCACCGGTCACGATAATTTCTGCCTCGGCCAGATTAACCTGATCGCTCAATTCCTGAACGACTTCCATCAGGTTGGTCTTGAACCCGCTACGGTTTAACGCCACCTGGACCAGTTGACCTTTTCTTCCGGGCTGGGGGGTCGGCCGTTTCATCACTCGAGGCCGGACTGTGGCCATTTGAGGACGTCGCTCGGGACAAACGATGGTGGCCATGATATTGCCCCCAAAGGCCGGGCGGGTTTGAAGCAACAGGTGTTGAGCATCAATGTCCAGCCCGGTGCAGTCCGCGGTCAGTCCCGTTCCCAATTTAGCGGCCACATGGGGAATGAACGAGCGTCCCACAGGAGTGGCCCCGGCCAACACGATATTCGGTTGATGTTCGGTAATCAATTCAGTTACAACAGCCGAATAACGCTCGTCGGTAAACCCGGCCAGGTCAGGATGATCAGCCAGATAAACCACGTCGGCCCCAAAAGCAAAGAGGGTATCAGCCAATCCGGCCACCTGATGGCCCAGCAACACCGCGGAAAGCGGGCAGCCCAGGATATCGGCCAGGCGCCGTCCTTCTCCCAGCAATTCCATGGATACAGGGGCCAGGACTCTTTCCCGTTGCTCCGCATAGACCCACACCCCCCGGCTGTCGTCTGGTCCGGTTAAGGTCGCTTCTTTTTTCCCCAAGATGTAAATGGCGTCAAAATCACAAGCATCGACACAGGCCCCGCACAGGTTACATCCCTCGCCGATGCCGGCCGTCTCTTCCACCAAAATTACCCCAAAGGGGCAGGCATCGGCACAATTGCCGCAACCAGTGCATTTATCTTTGTCTACAAATATCCCGGTGGGGGTTTGGTTAGTATCTTGGTTCACGTTAAGGAGGCTCCATCAGCCGGTCGATGTGAATCATTCATTCCGCTAGGCGGTGTGTCAAACCTCCGCGTCCCCTGCGATTTGTTTCTTCGCGAAATGATAGAATCCGACATCAGGCTGCTGTAATGAAATTATCTGCTTATTTTCAATATCCCGTCATCCGTCAGCCGATCCAGCAGCGAAGCCGCCTGGACCGCCGGGTCACCCACAACGAGTTCCCTTTTACTGCGTGGCTGGGGGGCGAAGACCTTGACCACTTTGGTCGGCGATCCGGCCAGACCGGCCTGGGTGTCATCCAATCCAATTTCGGCCGGTCCCCAAGCCGAGATCTCAATTTTTTTTGCCCGCATTTTTCCTTTGAGGGAAGGCATTCGAGGCAGGTTAATCTCTTTAACCACTGTCATTAAGGCTGGAAAAAGCATCCGGACCACGTCATAGCCATCGTCCATGAGCCGCTCCACAGTCAGGCTCTGTTCCGTAATTTCAAGGACTTTCCTGACAAAGGAGACATGAGGCAGGCCCAGGTGCGCGGCCAGTTCCGGACCGACCTGGGCGGTGTCGCCATCTATCGCCTGTTTCCCACAGATAATCAGATCAAAACCGATTTTCTTAATCCCGTGGGCCAGAGTCTTGGAAGTGGCCAGGGTGTCGGCCCCGGCAAAGGCCCGATGGCTAAGTAATCCACCATCATCAACACCATAAGATACGGCTTCGCGGTGAGATGAATCGGTTTGAGGCGGACCCATACTAATGACGGACATCGCACCACCCATCTTTTCCTTAATCCGCAACCCCTCTTCCAGGGCGTACATGTCAAAAGGATTGATGATGGATTCGACCCCCTCGCGTTTGAGGGTATATGTTTTCTCATCCAGCTTAACGTTCTTGGCGTCTGGAACTTGTTTGATGCAAACAACGATACGCATAATTCGGCCCTGGTCAAAGATTAATACCGATTAGGGGGTGACGGGTGGGAAACACGACCCTGGTTAATCAGGTTTTGCGGGAAAATTCCTTGTTCAATTCCTGACCAATGACATTCCGTTGAATCTGGTTGGTCCCTTCGTAGATTTGAAGGATTTTGGCGTCCCGCATCATCTTTTCCACGGGATAATCACGCATGTAACCATGCCCGCCAAGGACCTGAACGGCGTCCGTAGTCACTTTCATGGCCATGTCGGTGGCAAAAAGTTTCGTCATGGCCGAGACTTTGGAGATGTCTTTTGCCCCGCTATCCACGAACCTGGCTACGGCATAAACCAGCGCCCGCGCCGCTTCGACCTGGGTGGCCATATCGGCCAGCATGTGCTGAACCGCCTGAAATGAAATAATGGGACGTTCAAACTGAACTCTTTCCTTGGCGTACTTGATGGCCTCTTCCAGCGCCCCTTGAGCGACTCCAACAGCCTGGGAACCGACGCCGGGCCTGGAGTTATCGAGGGTATGCATGGCCGCAATAAACCCCATCCCTTCCCGGCGGAGTAGTCGATCGGCGGGGATAAGGCAATTGGAAAAGATCAGTTCTCCCGTGGAGGAAGAACGGATGCCCATCTTCTTTTCTTTCTTACCAAAGGTGAATCCGGGATCACCCTTTTCAACGATAAAGGCGCTGGCGCCGCGAGGTCCCTTTTTGCGGTCGGTGATGGCGATGATCACATAGATATCCGCTTCGCCGGCGTTGGTGATCCATTGCTTGGTCCCGTTCAGCAGATATCCGTCAGCCTGACGCGCGGCAGTTGTCCGGATGCCCGAGGCATCTGAACCGGCCGTAGACTCCGTCAGGGCAAACGCGGCGATCTTCTTCCCTGACGCCAACTGGGGAAGATATTTCTTTTTCTGGTCATCATTACCAAAAAGAAGGATCGGATAGGTCCCCAGGGCGCTGGCCGCATAACTGGTGGCCACTCCACAGCAAACGCGACTAATCTCTTCGACGGCCAGGCAATTGATCAAACATCCCCCTCCGAATCCGCCATACTCTTCCGGGATAATCAGGCCGAAAAGATCTGATTCAGCCAATACCTTCATGATTTCGTGGGGAAATTGTTCTTTTTCATCCAGCTCAGCCCGAACCGGCAAGATCCGTTCCTCGGCGATTTTTCTGGCCAGGTCTTTAACCATCAATTCATTTTCACTAAGCAAATAATCCATGTCCTATCCTCATTAAGGGTGGCCGTGGGCTTAAGTTAGACCTTGTCTTCTCGGGTATGGTATTGTTTTAACCGTTCGATTAAAACATCATTTACCCCATTCTTGATATATTCTGCCGCAGCCCAAATCCAGCACTGTCATCCCTGGTTTGATTTCGTCGGCCAATAGCCTCTCGGGATTATGAAGGAGGCGCCGTAAT
>JADFXK010000490.1 GCA_015233625.1 Deltaproteobacteria bacterium
TGGCTGGCTCTGTCTGCATGACTGGTCAAAACCCTTGATCAAAGTGCTTCAGGAAGTTATCCCCATCGCGCCCCAGGAAGAAAGCGCTATTTTCGGGGAGTCCCTTCCGGCCGGACTAATCCTGCATTTAGACCAAGCCTTGAAATAACCATCAATTGCGGCATTTCCGCTGACCGGACACCCCATCCAGGGACGTCGAGGCTTGGCTGGAGCCGTGAAGGTCGATTGGGACGATGTCGATTAATGGCAACGTCTATCCTATCAGCTAACTCCCCGGGGCCTGACGAACATCGTCGGCCGGGAGCCTAAGGAAATTACTTCCTTTGCCCCCACCTTCTCTATTCCGTCACCTGAACGTTGAAAAAATACTTGCAATTTGCGAAGAAGTCATTTACAGAAGATAGGATGAAACAATCGCCTGGCCTTGTTGAGGAGACAAATGATGATGGAGTTCGTTGAAGGCTGCCGGATTGATATGCTGCCTTTAATGCTTTCTGAAGTGGTGCACTTAATCTACCTCGACGGGCCATTGCTGTCTCTTGTAAAAAACGATCATGACGAAACCTATGTCCAGTTCTGGTGTGATGCGGACGAACAGACCAATCGATGGCTCATCTTCCGTATAACCGATCATCAATTAGTCGGCTACCTGACCCAAGAGGTCACTTTGTATCATCTGGTTTTAAACCCACCGGATGGCTTCTTGTATATGGTGGACACGGACCCGGATTCCAACCAGACCGGTGTCTCCTTTGTCCTTCCCTCCGCCCTGCCTGAAATCTACCTGCCTCCAGAAGAATCTTATTACGATGTCGGCTCACAGCTAGATGATCAAGAAAAAATATCCCTATTTGACCATCTCCTGGGTGGAAAGATTCCACCTGAATCACCGAACTTCCCAGCAATAAATCACATTCCAGATGACGACGCCGAACCCAGCATGGAGTTGGACTGCCGAGCCGAAAGGGTAACGCCTGATAGGTTGAGCCACAATCATAACCTATCCCAAGCTCATTACTGGCATTAACCACATCCTATCAGGTTTTAGGGGTTTGAAATCATCCACCCCGGTCTAAATGATCAAATCATTCGACCCCATTCTTCCCCCATCGAGACTCATCATAATCTTAACTGCCTGAGAGGTCAAACTCTGCCCCGGTCAATCCGGAGAACTATTAATGTTACGGTAAGGTGAACTCTGAGATCGTTATGGCGCCCTTGAACATTGTTTGGGAAAAAGAGGAACCCTGCGCCAACTCGCTTGGTTTCAACCTGACAACCTCCTCCGGATTGCCGCTTCATGATTACCTTGATTCATTCCAAGGCGTCAACATCATTGATTTGGTAATCAACGAATACAAACTTTTCGAGAATCTGTACGGACACCCGTTTATTAAAATGATCGAAGAGATATTTAGTAAATCACTTCATGAGGCAATCTCCTCTTTGGCCATTGACGCCGAACACGACCCGGATATCCTGACTCTACCTTACGGGGAGTACCTGATCCTGTTCCCCGGCAGCTCTGAACAAGTGGTCAATCTGGCCAACCGGGCTCTTGCGCTAAAAGCTCCAATCCAAATGGAATTGAATAAGAAAGTCATCCAATTAACCGGCCAGAGAATAAATCTGGGCATCGGGTATGCCGTTTCGGACGAAAGTGATGACAGGCAGAGGCGCCGGAGGCGCTATTTAAAGGCGATGAACGACGCCAGGTGTGAGGCCCACAAAAATCTTGACATAGTAGAGCTGGAGGTGGCCCATCAGTTTCGAGAAATCCTGGAATCGGGCCGTATCGAAGCCCATTATCAGCCTATTTTCGATATGACTTCCGGCTGTATCATGGGCTGGGAAGCATTAAGCCGAGGTCCAGACGGTACGCCCTTCCGTTCTCCTTTGATGTTGTTTGACTTGGCGGAACAGTTGGGCCTCCTGTTTGCCCTCGAAAGAGTATGCCGGGAAAAGGCGATTGCAAATTTAGGGAGGATATCCAATGGGCAAAAACTCTTTCTGAATATTCATCCTCGAACAGTTGCCGATTCTAGTTTCAGTCATGGGAAGACCATGGAACTTATCTCTCGCGCCGGATTTCACCCTGAGAATGTCGTATTCGAAATCACCGAGCGACACAGCATAAAAGATTTTCCCTTATTCAACCAAAACATCGACCATTATCGGAATCAGGGATTCCAGATTGCCCTCGACGACACCGGCACCGGCTACTCCGGGCTGTCGAGTATCGCGGAGCTGCGGCCGGATTTCATCAAAATGGACATGTCCTTGATTAGAGGCATCGATAGAAATCCGATCAAAAGAGCCCTGTTGGAGACCTTTGTCTCTCTGGCCAACAAAATCGGGTCTAAAATTATCGCCGAAGGGATTGAAACCAAAGCTGAAGCTGTTTGTTTGATGGATATCGGAACGCATTTCGGCCAGGGCTTCTTCCTGGACAAACCACAAAATCCCAAGTCGGAATCATCGTTCAAGATGGAAGAACTTCGACTGGTAAATATGGAATCGCTTGAAAGACTAACCTGTTCCACTCCGATTGCCCAGCTCGTTAAATCTTCCGAACCTATCGAACCGGAAGCTCCAGTTCGGGCCTTACGAGATTATTTTGAGAAGAATCCATCCCAGGCCAGCATGGTGGTGGCTGCCGAGGGAAAGCCATTGGGCCTGATCATGGGCTACCATCTGGGCCGAAAGCTATCCGGTCAGTATGGGATTGCCCTTTATCATAACCGGCCGGCGGCCCTGGTCATGGATGATGACCCGCTAATCGTAGATAAAACAACCCCGTTGGAAGAAGTAGCCAGGATATCCATGGCGCGGGATAGCCTGAAGACATACGACGATATTATCGTTACTCACGACGGGATCTTCGTGGGGACGGTTTCCGTCCAAAATATTCTGAATCATCTGGCCAAGCTACATGTCGAAATGGCCAAGGGAACGAATCCGCTCTCGGGCCTGCCAGGAAATGTGGCTTTAGAAACAGTGCTTGAGAATCGGCTGAAACAAAGTCAGCCATTTTCTCTAATCTACGCCGACCTGGACAATTTTA
>JADFXK010000491.1 GCA_015233625.1 Deltaproteobacteria bacterium
AAAATATCTGAGCCGAAGGCGACTCACGGCCTGGTTTTTATGGTTCCGGCGATGATCCCGGCCCGGACCACATCCAGTTCCAACTTCAGGTCGCGGGGAACAAGGGCGTCGAGCTGATGGAAGGGGGCCAGGTCAACTCCGTCATTGGCCAGCGTGCCCAGGTAGGTGCCGCCGACAAACGCGCCGGTGGTGACCTGTTCGATGGCTCTATATACCGCCACGTCTATATCCTTGAGCACAGAACTCAGGACAATCTCGGCATATTCCGGAAAGACCAGCGTCCAGTCCAGGTCCACCCCGACAATATACACCCGATGGGTCTCCAGGGCCACCTCCGCGGCGCCGGGACCGACTGCTCCGGCTACAGGCATGATGATGTCCACCCCGAGGTCGATCAATTTGCGGCCCATGACCCGGCCGCCTTCGACATTAACGAAGTCTCCCGTAAACAGGCCGGTCTGGGTGTCGGGATCCCAGCCGATGGTCTGGACGCTGGTGTGGTGGCGCTGGTTGTATAGCTTCACCCCCAGGGCAAAGCCATCCATGAACACAGTCACTGATGGAAGCTGCATTCCCCCAAATGTCCCGACTTTGCCCGTTCTGGTGATGCCCGCGGCCAAATAGCCGGCCAGGAAAGCGGCCTGATCCGCGGCAAAGGTCAGCCCCAGGACGTTCTTCAGGGGCGGGTCATAGGCCTGGTCAACTATGGCAAATTTATTTTCGGGATGAATTCCAGCCTCGACGGCAGTAGCATCCCCCATGTTGAAGCCCACGGTGATGATCAGGTCGGTACCTTTCTTAATGAATGTTTCTATCTCATTGGCGTAATCAGCCGGTTGTCCGGCCACCAGATAGGTTCCGGATACACCCAGCCGGGACACGGCGTTTTGCACCCCTGTCCAGGCCACCTCGTTAAATGTCTGGTCTTGAATCCCAGCTTCATCCACCGCCAGGCCGACTTTGGTCTTGGCCGCCTTATCGCTGTCGGAACCGCCGCAACTGATCCAGGCTAAGGCACCGAAAACCAGCCATAACAGGATACAGACTTTTTTTAACATGGTCCTCCCCCAAAACAAAACCGGACTTCCCCCAATGCTGTTGAATTAAGGGTGCGACGTTAAGATTTCTCGCTTCGCACCGAAATGACAGTGAGGTGAATCATCATGAATGGTGAATCATCATGAAAACGATATGAATTTGTCATTCCGAACGAATGTGAGGAATCTTATCACATCTGAAGATGCCCAGGCCGTGTCCTAATTCAACGGTATTGCGAACGCCCCAGAGCAAAACCGAGGTCTTCCCGGAGATAGTTTAACAAAGAAGGTTGATACCACTTGGATTGATTTCGATCAACGAAAAGTATGAAGGACTCTTGGCGACTTCTGGTGGGTGACTCCGGGGGTGACCCAAATCACTCAGCGGCTTGATGTGATCTGAGATTACAGGTTGTTGAAGACCATGTGTATTCCTGCCAGGGAAAGGCCGTAAATGAATACTTCTTTGAGGGTCTGATCGGCAATCTTACCAGCGAGCCGGGGTCCGATTTGCCCACCAATCAGAACCCCAGGGATGGCCCACATAACCAGTGTGCCGGCAAACTTCTCACCCAGTGACACATGCAGCCCGGCGGCCAGGGCGGCATTCATGGCCATGACGACCAGACAGGCGGACATGGCCGATTCCATGGTCAGGCGAAGCCGATTGCGAAGAATGGGGACCAGGAAATCCCCCACACCCATGGACAGAATTCCGGTCAGGATGGAAAAAAGTGTGGCTAACCACAAATAAGGCGCGGTTTGGCGGAAAGACACCCGGCTTACCCGCGCGCTGCTAAAATCCTCCTGGGTATAAACGAAGATCAAGGACATAGTCAGACAGACCACCCCCAAGATGAAGACCAGCGATTGCGCTGGAACGTACCTGGATATCCAGACTCCGATGGGCACACCCACGAATGAACCGGTCACAAGATAGAAGGACAGGCGCAAGTCGGTCTTTTTGGCTCTAATTACGGCCAGGCTGCCCGACCCCATCCCCCCCACCTGAATGATCAAAGAAGTTACAACCGCCTGGGCCGGATCCAAATTGGCCGCGTAGATCAGGTACGGCATCCAGAGTATGCCACCTCCGAACCCGGCCAGGGTGGCTATGGTCGCAATCAGAAACCCGGCAGGCAGGGCTGTCCACTCACCCATGGCCGCTAGTCCTCCTCAGAATTTTTGGGGATATGAAATTTGGTAGGTCATAACACCTTTTAATGGACTTTGCATTCAAAATGTCGATGTGAGGCATCAACCTACCGGTTATGTAGGAATTATGGAATGAAATTGAGATCGATTCCGGCTGACGCGGCCGATTTTGATACTCACTTTAGCCGGCGGCTGGTGATCCCGCCTTCCAGTTCGGATCCATTCTGGCAAACGCTACCTATCCGATACACAGCCGGTCTCAGATTTGGGGGGCTGATCGTGGACTCGATTCACCCAGGGGTAGACTGAAGATATAAAAGGACTTGTGCCGTATCGACTGGTCATGTATAGTGCTTCCCATGGAAACCGACAAACACAAGAGGCCCATCCGCCTCCTCAGAATCATCCAAGAGATTAAGACGGCCCCCTATCAAACCGTCAGTCAACTGACGGCATCGCTGGGCATCAGCCGGGCGCAATTCTACAAGGACAAAGCGGAATTGATTTCACTCGGCTTTGAATTCTCCTTTGATCGCTCCAAAGGACGGTTCATAATTACCCAGGACCCCTATCTACCAGTCGCCGGGCTAAATCTGAGTGAGCGGCTGTCTCTATTGATGGCTGTGCGCCAGCTCTCGGCCGCGGGAGACTACATTTTGACCTATGAAGGGGTTAATGCCGCCCGTAAACTGGCCGCTGATTTGCCCGGACCGCTCCGGGAAAGCGCCCTGGCTTTGTTTGATGATCTCGTCCTGAAGGAGGGGTTCGGCTGCCGCCTGGAGACCATGGAGGCTCTGCAGCAGGCGGTGACGGAGAATCGGCGGGTCAGGTTTACTTACCAGCGGCCGGACCTTAGGCCGCCGAC
>JADFXK010000492.1 GCA_015233625.1 Deltaproteobacteria bacterium
TTGCCCGGCTCCCAGCCCCACGAAATAGGTACTACCGTGGAAGGCTGGGCAAGGCTCATTCACCCCGAAGATGTAGGTCGGTTGCGGATGGAGATGCAATCATGTCTCGAGGGTGCCGCGCCCCACGTTGAGTTGGAACACCGGATGATCCACAAGAATGGGGCCATCCGCTGGTTTTTGACCCGAGGGAGTCTCGTGAATGATTACGCCGGGCGACCGGTGAGCCTCCTGGGTACGCAACTCGATATTACCGAGAAACACGATATCCAGGAGGAATTAAGGAAAAGCCTGGAAAAAATTAAGTTGTTCGCCTATTCCATATCCCACGATCTGAAAAGCCCGGCCCTGGGGATCCACGGCCTGGCCCGGCTGCTCCATGACCATTACGGGAGCGTATTAGATGAGAAAGGGAAGGAATATTGCCGGCAGTTGATGAATGTTTCCAGACAGATCAACACCTTTGCCGACAATATCAATGCCTTCATCTCGGCCAAAGAAACGCCCATCACCATAGAACCGATTGATATCAAAGAAATATTGATGATAATTCGGTCTGATTTCGCTAACTCATTGGACCAACGCCAGATCAGTTGGGCAGAACCCGACACTCTGCCTGAAATCAGAGGGAACAAATTAGCTATCCTAAGAATCCTGCGGAATTTGGTCGATAACGCGATCAAGTACGGTGGGGAAAAGCTCAGCCGGATTGATATCGGCTATCACTCCTCCCAGACAGCCCATGTGTTCTCGGTCAGCGACGACGGGATAGATATCTCAGCCGAGAATACCGAAAAAATATTCAATCCGTTTCAACGCCTGGACGCCTCACGCCAGACAGACGGAAGCGGTCTGGGACTGGCCATCGTCAAGGAACTGGTCGAGCAGCACCACGGCCAGGTCTGGGTCGAGTCCGGCCAACACCACGGGGTCACCATCTACTTCTCCATCGCTCAGAATATTTAGATGCCAGCCAGCCGATAGCTTCTGCGGTCGACGTTAAATGACTAACCCTTTCTGGACATGAATATTTTCAGCCTTTCAATTTCTTTTAGCACACCTTCTTGGGCCATTGACCGGCGATAGCACTGATTCGGGCACTCCTCCCGAGTGGAATAGCAGATGTGATGACCACGGTTGGAAATATCAGGGGAGACGTCGGTGCATTCCCGCAAGATGTCGACGTTCCGGCCACCGGTGTTGACCCGGAATTCGGACCCCAGACCGCCTTCCGTGCATCCAAAAACCCTGACCAGGTAGTTGGCAAAGTCATTGTTCAACACCAATTCTTCCATAAGATTACCCGGCATTTCGGCTATTTCGTCTCTGGCGGCAATAGTCCAGATTTTAGATTTGATCATCTTCGCGCTCCTGCCCTTCCGCACCACTATTAGATATTCGACCCCATATAACCAAAAGAATACTCAAGAGGCAAGGGAAATCCGGCCGATGTCCTGGGTACTCAGCAACTGGGCCGGATATGCTCACCTTGCGGCGTGAGATTAACCGTTATCGGTGCTTGGGAGGGGTCATTCCCGCCACCCGTAATCGGACATGGCTGGATGGGGTTCATAGGGATTGGCGGAAGCGGGCATACCGCTTTGGATATACATCTGGTCCTTTTTGGTTCCCGGATTGAGTTGAGAGTGATCACATGCGGCCAAAGAGACCGCGGCCGCGGTTAAAAGGAGCATGATTATCTTATTCATAGGCTTAACCTCCTGGTTAGGCATTGAGTTTTCTTATTCCTTCAATACCTATACCAGATTTCTGGCTGGTTTTCAATCAAGATATCAGACCACCATTGAACTCTCCCGCCTGTCATCTTACAAATTTGATTTCTAGACATATCCGACAGATTTCGTATTTTTTATTGACTTATTTCCGGCTATGTGCATAATTGGTTAGTTTTTTAATTGGTTAATTGACTGTTGAGAAGAGCTGGAAATCTGTCGCCCGGTTGAGGCCGGGTCCTGACAATAACTTTGGTCATCCATAGGTAGGAGGTTGATTCATGAAACGGTGCGTGAGTGTGGTATCTTTGATCTGTATCCTATCTTCGTTACTATTAATTACTTCTTGCAACGACTCTAATGATAATCCCCTACCCAGCCCGGTTCTCCGGAGCGTGGTGTATGGCAACCCCGGTTTCGTAATCTCAGGCGACAACGGGACGATTTTCTTCTCTGCCGACGGAATCACCTGGAACTCAAAAACATACAATATTTATGCCGACTTGTATCAAGTAAAATATATCAACAATCTATTTATCGCCTATGGCGCCAGGGGCCAGATCGTTACCTCGCCGGACGGCAACATCTGGACCCTGCAGAAAACGGGCACGTCTAATATTCTGTGGGCCTCAAGTTCGACCTCTAAAATCATCGTGGTGGTCGGCGCGGGCGGCACTATCCTGACTTCGCCCGATGGAATCAATTGGACGGCGGTGAATTCCGGGACCAACCGGGATCTATTTAGCGCCATCCAGACCGGCAACGGCTTCCTGGCCGTGGGTGCCTCAGGAACGATCTTGACCTCGCCAGATGGAACCAATTGGACACCGCGTAGCTCCGGCACCGGTGTGGACCTGAATAGTATTTCCTATTCCAACAAGATGTACGTGGTTGTCGGAGTCGGCGGGACAATTGTATTCTCTGCCGACGGAATCAACTGGGTCCCCCAAAAGTCCGCTACGACAAATAATTTAACCGACGTCGAGTTCAAAAACAACCTGTTCCTGGCCTTGGGAGCCAACGGCGCCCTCCTGACCTCCCCAGACGGGGTAAGTTGGACAAAACAAAATTCCGGCACCGGCCAAAGCCTATTTGATGTTGCGTTTAAAGATAATACGTTTTATGTCGTGGGGGATGGAGGTACCATTCTGTCCTCTCAAAATGGCACCGTCTGGTCCGTGAAGAACTCAACCACGAATTATGCGCTCTTGAGTATCGATTTTGCCGCCAAGGTTATCGTTGTGGTCGGCGACCAAAGGGCCCTTTTGTCCTCTCCCGACGGCAATAACTGGACATGGCACGATCCGCAAAATTAGGCCGACCG
>JADFXK010000493.1:0-2599 GCA_015233625.1 Deltaproteobacteria bacterium
CTAAGGTTAAAGCTTTAAGGAAAACTTCCGGCATGATTACGGCCGAACCCAGGTTGATCAATACGCCGCCATCGAGCTGGGCCACCCGGGAGGCGAAAGTCCGGAAATCTGTCAGGCAAGTTTGGCCCAAAGCCGCGCCGTCAACCTCCGGATGAATGTGAATGACGTCCGTACCCAGGGCGACATGCACCGTGGCCGGCCGACCCAATTTCACCGACTGAGCCAACAGGCTAAATTCATTATGGGGGCAATCCGACTCCAGCAGCCGTTGTCCCACCGCCGCACCCAGCCCCAACCCTTGGCCCGCCCCGGATTTGATGGCCCGATTAACCATACTCCCGGTTTCTTGGGTAACCCCGAAGTCGCCGGAATCAATCCCGGCTTCCACCGTTTCGGACGTTTTACCGGCCAAAGCCACCTCGGTATCGTGAACCACCACCGCGCCGTTGAAGGCCAGGACGGTGATCAAACCACGCCGCAGCAAGTCGATAATTATTGGGTTAAGACCGACTTTAACCGGATGCGCACCCATGGCCAGGATGACCATCCGTTGTTGCCGTTTGGCTTCGACTAGGGCCGAGACAACCCCTTTTAAATGAGAGGCCGCCAGCACTTGGGGGAGCCGGCTCATAAAATCATTGAATGATCCGCCTAGCGCCCATGGCTGGCCAAAATCGTTGAGAGTGACTTTGCTCGGCCGGTCCTGCAGTCTAGTGGTATGAACGCTGGAAAAATCCAGGTCCGGCGCACCACAGTGTGTCATGCGCTCTCCTCAATACGATGGAAAAGTTGATAGTCCACCAATTCACAAATAAGATGTTCCACCATCAGGTGCGCTTCTTGAATCCGGGGCGTGTGTCGAGACGGGACATCAATCACCAGGTCGACCAATGGGGCCATGTGGCCCGCGTCTTCACCAGTCAAGGCCAGGGTCTTCAATCCGCGCTCCCGAGCCAGCTGAAGAGCCAGGATCACATTTCGGGATTTACCGGAAGTACTGATCCCCCAGGCCACATCCCCCTGGCTACCCAGGGCACTGACCTGCTTGGAAAATATCTCATCGAAATGGTAGTCATTGCCGACGCTGGTCAAGATGGACGAATCCGTGGTCAAGGCGACAGCCGGGAGGGGAGGTCTTTCCATCAGAAACCGATTGACAAATTCGGCCGCCACGTGCTGGGCATCGGCCGCGCTGCCGCCATTTCCAAAAATAAGCAGTTTTTTCCCTTCCTTGAAGGCATTGGTAATTATTTCCGCGGCCTTGATGATCTTTTCTAGGCCATCCCTGATCAGGATCTGTTTGATAGTCTGGCTGTCATCTAAACATTTGGCGACAATATTTTTCAAAGGGCAACTCCATATTCATCGGGCACCCCAAACTGATTTTGACGCATCAGGCTGAAAAAATTTGGGTATAGTCAAGTTAAGTCACCACCGGGCCCCCTGGCCGAAAGAAATAGACTTGTAGCCTATCCGACCGGCTTTGTCAACCTTTTGATAGACCGCCTGGGGGCAATCGCACGAAAAAAATCTTGAATGTTCACCCTCCAATCAGCGTCACCGAGGCACACTTAAATGGCTCAGGGCGAAGCCATCTATCTGCTGACCGCTTCGCCCCCACCTAACATTCTTCGTCGATCTCTTGTCAGTCCAGTCATCAATAATTTATCTGCCCGAAATCGGTCAAACCGAACCAACAGCCGGTGTCATCACAACCAAAATAGGTTAGTTGAAGCCAGTAAAAGTTCCCGTCGTCAACGAAATACATCAGCGGGACATAGATGTCGCTGGCATCGGTCAAGTAGGCATGATCACAAGCCGTAAAGCCACTGGGATCTTGGAAGTCAGAACCGGTGTAAAGAAAATACCCGTTATCCTGATACTGGACTTCGAGCCAGAAATAGTCGTTCCCGATATCGATGATGGGAATATAGAGGTAAAAATGATCATCCAGCACCGCGGTACAGTCATCTCCCTGATTCTTTATTGGGAATAATTTCGAAGCCCGGGGGCCGAGTTTCGGAGTAGAGCTTGTCCCCCCTACCCCGCTTTTATTCAGGTCCTTGTGTTGTTGCAATAACTCCTGGACAGACGCCGGGACCAGTGGGTGATGCGGGCCGGCGGCGATTCCGGGTTGCGGCGCCAACACGATGGCGAGGATAAACAACGCCCCCACCAATACGGTCAATCCAAATTTCTTGTTATATGCACAGGCTTTCATGGGACACCTCCTGCTTTGACTAATTTGAAAAAATCATTTTGCATTTGGAACGGATCAAATTAGGAGACCTGGGAGTGTTCAACGACCCCCTTGGGATGCCTCGCCCCTCAAAGATCACAAGTCAAAGCGCTCCTCAACCTCTCCAGCGCTTTCTAAACTGGTTAATTATATTATAGGGTCTCGAGGGATCTTTGTAAATAGGAAGGCCACAGAATTTAAGCGGAGAATAGCCCTAAAGCCTTGGGGAAAAACCTGAGATCGGATCTGAGTGCACGCCCCTGAACAAATTCGGCTTCCTTATCTCAATAAGATACCTCCCCGAAATCGGTCAAACCGAACCAACAGCCGCTGTCGTCACAGCCAAAATAGGTCAGTTCA
>JADFXK010000493.1:2673-3053 GCA_015233625.1 Deltaproteobacteria bacterium
GTCAAGTGGGCATGATCACAATCCGTGAAGCCACCAGGATCTTGGAAGTCAAAACCGGTGAAGACAAAATATCCGTCTCCCTGAAATACCATTTCGAGCCAGTAGTAGTCGTTCTCGATATCGACGATGGGAACATAGAGGACATAATTATTGTCCAGCTCGGCGGTACAGTTATCTCCCTGCTGCCTGGGTTGATTGGCCTTGGAAGCTCGGTGGCCGCGTTTCGGGCCGGACTTTAACGCCCCCTCTTTCCCGCTTTGCTTCAGGTCCTTATGTTGTTGCAAGAACTCTTGTAAAGACGTCGGACCATTAGCCAGCGGTTGGAGCGGGCCGGCGGCGATTCCGGCTTGCGGCGCCAGCACCATGGCGAGGATAAACAA
>JADFXK010000494.1 GCA_015233625.1 Deltaproteobacteria bacterium
TGGCGAGGTTAAACGGCTGGCCGTCACCGATGAGTTGATGGGTATCTCCAATCGACGACGGTTGTTTGAATTGGGCGAACGGGAGTTCAGCCGGACCCAACGAAGCGGGCGTCCCATCTCGGTGATTATGCTGGATCTGGATCATTTTAAGCGGGTAAACGATACCATGGGCCACGCGGTGGGTGATCAAGTATTGCAGGTGGTGTCCTGGCGTTGCCTGAAAAACGTAAGAAATATAGATATAGTTGGTAGATACGGTGGGGAAGAAATTGTTATTGTGTTGCCTGAAACCGAACTAGCCCAGGCAGGGCAGACAGCCGAACGTCTCCGGCAGATAATCGCCCAGGAACCGATTGAGACCAATGCCGGTCCGGTGAATATTACGGCCAGTTTCGGGGTAAGCGTGAACTCACCCGAGGTGACCACTTTATCTTTCCTGATTGACCGGGCTGATGCCAACATGTACCTGGCCAAGAACGCTGGCCGTAATTGTGTCAAAGGATATGACCATCTATAATTTAAGTTTGTAGTTGGAGCCTGACGATTTGTTCGATTCTCTTAATTTGTTCTGACTGGCTATCTGATCTAAAAAGCAATCCCAGGGTTAACTGGTCGCCCAGGGTGCTGATGTTTCTGATCTCGGCATGGACCAGGTTGGCCATTGTTTGGTTGGGGAGATTTAAAGACATGGTCACCTTTTGACCGATACAGGCCATTTCTTCGGCGAGTGATTTTTTGGGAACCCGGACCTGGCAACCCTTTGAGGACAAATCAGAAATGGTTGCGTCGACATCTATTGTCCTGACTTCAAATGGAACCCGGAAGGTCAATATCACGGGATAACGGACTTTCACCCGGTAAACCGAAGCCAGCGTGACTGCTTCCACGTGTTTCGGCCAGGTGAAAAACACAGCCTCCATGCCCTTGACCACTTCCTTGACTACGGCGTGGAAGGCATAAATAATGCCCAGGTCCAGGTACTTTACGGTGGCCGAGTTATTCTTAAAGAACCCCGTCAAGGGAAGGAACGTGTTATATAAGCTGACGATCATATATTCGTCAATCATCCAGCCGGCCAGCACCCCGGGCTTTTTTTCGGTGGACATCTTCTTCTCGACAACTAATGGCAAGCCGACCACTAAAGTGTTGGCGATTTCCTCAGGTCTGGATATGATGATCCGTTCCCGCATTCCGAGTGTCCTTCATTACGGTCTTTGATCTCGATCTTAATGTTAACTACTTGGCCGCACGATTGACCAGGGCCAGGGCTTCCTTCAAGTCCAGCGAACCGGTATAAATGGCCCGACCGGTGATGACTCCCTCCAGCCCCTGGGCGGCTAAGGGCAGGAGAGCCCGGATGTCGTTTATATTTGATACGCCCCCGGCCGCAATAACCGGCCGCGTGACTGCTTCCACCATGGCTTTGATCCTGGCAATGTTTGGTCCTGTTTCCATGCCGTCCCGGCCGATATCGGTGTAAATAAAGGCGGCCAAAGGTAACCAATCTAAATCTAATGCGATCTTGATCGGATCCAAATGTGTTTCTTCCGTCCACCCGCCCACCGAGACCTTATTGGATTTGGCGTCTATCCCGACGATAACCTGGCCGGGATAAAGAGAAGACGATTTTTCCACCAGGTCTGGGGATTTGATCGCGGCTGTACCTAAAATGACCCGGCCCACACCCAAGTCAAGATACATCGATACGGTATCTAAATCTCTGATGCCGCCACCCAACTCGATGGGTACATCCAGTTCCGTGACCATTTTTTTAATTACTTCCAGATTCTGGGGACGGCTGTTGACGGCGCCATCCAGATCGACCACATGGATTAGACCAGCGCCGTAACTCTGCCATTTCAAGGCCATATCCACTGGGTTGTCCGAAAACACCGTTTCTTCATCCATCCGGCCTTGACGCAACCTGACGCAGCGCCCACCTTTTAGATCAACCGCCGGAATTACTAACATATTTGCACCTCATTAAGTTATTAAGAAGGACTGTTGCAGGTTACGAGGTTTAAAGTCGGGCACTTCGGGTTAACGATAATCATGTGGTTATTATTAATCGAGCCTAACCCGCAATGTATGTATACATTATAACCGCAGGAAATACAACACCGGAATCATCCTTTAGGTCGGGATTTGAGCCGGTGCAAGAACCGTCCGCCTGGAAGTGGCCTTCAAACCGGTATTTTGATAATAAATTTTGTTCCTTGCCCGATTTTCGATTCCACGTGGATATCTCCTTTTAATGTATCCCGAACTACGGCCAGGGCGGCATCCATGCCCACGCCGCGGCCGGAGACGTCGGTTACAGTTTCCGCTGTAGAAAATCCGGGCCTAAAAATAAGGCCATAACACTGCCCCTCGGTTAACGTAGCGGCTTCTGACGGGTCGAGTAGTCCTTTGGTGATAGCGGTCTCTTTTAACTTTTGATGGTCAAGACCTCGGCCGTCGTCTGAAATGGTCAAGGCCAGTTCCTGGTCAGAGAGACTCACCTGAAGGGTCACCTTCCCTTGCTCCGGCTTGGCCGTTTCCAGACGTTCTTCAAAGGATTCAACTCCGTGGTCAAAGGCATTACGAATGAGATGGACCAGGGGAGTGTTCAGCTCACGGGCCATCTCGCAATCAATCCTCACCCCGTTGTCCTCGCATTTAAAAACGACATCCTTGCCCAGGCGTTCGATCAGACCTGGGATAATTTTGAGGGCCCGTCCCAGACCCCGCTTGACGGACACTTCCCGCAAGGTCCGAACGTGGCGGGTAATCTCGTCTTTGAAGCGAGTCTCTCCCGGCATGGTCTGAATCACTTCTATGATATTTTTGATTCGGCTGCTCTCGACCCGGAGAGTGACTTCCTCCCCGCTAATGGGTTGGCCCAAGAGCTTCTCCGTTTTCTCGACCACAAAGTCAATCGCTCTTTTTAGTCCGTCAAAGCTGAACTTGGTGCTCTCGATAACCTGGCTGGGCGGGCGGTCTACATCACGTAAATCCCTTAATTGATCTTCCAAGCCGGCAGCCAATTCAGTGACTTCATCCAGCCCG
>JADFXK010000495.1 GCA_015233625.1 Deltaproteobacteria bacterium
TGAAGCCCTGGATTTCGGTTTATTCACCGGATAAGATACAATTAATCAACATGTACGGGATCACCGAGACCCCCGTTCATGTGACATACCATCGGCTTACGGCCACGGAAATCCTGGAGGCGACCGGCATCAGCCCCATCGGCCGCCCCTTGCCGGAGACCACCGTCTATCTGTTCGACCAGTATCAGAAACTCGTTCCCCTGGGCGCGGTGGGCGAGATATATGTCGGCGGCACGGGAGTGGGCCAGGGGTATCTGAATCGTCCCGACTTAACGGAACAAAGGTTTCTGGACAATCCATATCGGCCTGGCGAAAGGCTTTACAAGTCGGGAGACCTGGGTCGCTGGAATCCGGATGGCCGGTTGGAATACCTGGGCCGGAACGACGACCAGGTCCAAATACGAGGTTACCGGGTGGAACTGGGCGAAATAGAAAAGCAGCTCCTTAACCATCCTGAAGTGGCTGAGGCCGTGGTCCTGGCCAAACGCCTGGACGGAGAAGTCCAAGAGCTTGTGGCTTACCTGGTGCCCCGGGAAATATCCGGTGGAGCTGAGGGCCTGAACGTGACCGCTCTGCGTGATTACCTGAGTCGCAACTTGCCCGACTATATGATCCCGGGGTATTTTATCCCGCTGGCCAAGCTCCCTCTAACCGTCAACGGCAAAATCGACAAGGCAGCCCTACCCCACCCCCTGGAGGCGGGACAGACCGGCTTGCGCCTGGGCACGGACTATCATCCCCCGCAAAATGAGTCCGAAGAACTCCTGGCCGCCGTCTGGGAAGCCGTACTGATCAGGAAACCCATCGGCATCCATGACAACTTTTTTGTCCTGGGCGGGGATTCCATCAAAGCCATCCAGATTGCCTCCCGGCTCCATCAAAAACAGTACAAAGTGGAATTGCGCCATATATTTGAACACCCAACCATCGCCCAACTAGCTCGCCGGATGACCAGCCAGGATCGAACCATAGACCAGGACACGGTGGCGGGACGGATGCCGTTAACCGCTATTCAGTCTTGGTTCTGGGCGGAACATAAGACAGACAGGCAGCATTTCACTCAAGCGGTGCTCCTCGGCTCTCCGGCCGGCACAGACGCTCATGGTTTGGCCGCGGTCCTAAACAAAATTCAGGAGCACCATGATGCCCTGCGGATGAGATACCGGGGCACTGGGGAGGAGCTGATTCAGGACATCGCTGCGTTGGACTATCCGTTATCTTTTGAAATAAAAGACTTGCGGGGATTTCTCCAAACCGGTGACAAACTGGCCGCGGCCTGTGCCGCAGTGCCGGAAAGTCTTGACTTAGCGGCCGGCCCGATGATGAAGGTCATCTTGTTCCGACTCGATGACGGAGACAGGCTGTTGATTGTGATCCATCATTTGGTCGTGGACGGGGTATCCTGGCGCATACTGCTGGAGGATCTGAATCGGGGTTATGCCCAGTTCCTGTCAGGTAGCCCCATAGTATTCCCGGACAAGACCGACTCTTTCAAGACCTGGGCAGAAAGAATCCACGTCTATGCCAACCAGGCAGAACTCTTGGAAGAAACATCTTTCTGGGGCTCCCTCGCCCCCACCCCGGGGCCGCGGCTGAGCAACGAATCCGGGCTAGCCGATCACCGTCATCAAGACCGGGAAACCCTGACCACCACTCTGACCCCAGATCTGACCACGGCCTTACTGACGACCGCGAATAAAGCTTATCGGACGGAGATAAATGATCTTCTACTCACGGCACTGGCCCGGGCCGTATCGCGTCAAACGGGACACCAGGCTTTAGTGATTGACCTGGAAGGCCACGGCCGGGAGGATATTATTCCAGACGTCGATATCAGCCGCACCGTGGGCTGGTTCACCAGTCTCTATCCCGTGGGGTTGGATCTGTCCGGAGTTGATGACCCTGGCCGACAAATTCGGCATATTAAGGACACGTTGCGACGCATCCCGCACAAGGGGATTGGCTATGGTTTGTTAAAGTATATTACTTCACCGGAAAATAAGAGCGACCTGAACTTTGATTTGAAGCCGGAAATTGGTTTCAATTACCTGGGCCGGTTTGACACTGAAATCGATGAAGGCTGGTGGCGGCTGATTCCTGAGCCGGTCAATAACCAGGTGGGACCTTTGGTGGAACGCGTACACCCGATTGAAATCGAGGGCCTGGTGCTCGACGGGAAGCTGGAACTATCCCTGGCCTATCCTCGGTCCCGCCTGGACCGGGAATCCGCCCAAAATCTGTTGTGGGCCTTTGAGGAGGAATTGCGCACCCTGATCGCGCACTGCAACAACCGGCTGAGTGCCGGACCGGCCCCCGGAGATTTTACTTTCCAGGATTTAAGTTCAGAGGACCTGACCCAACTCCTGACGACCTACAACATCGCCCAGGATAATCTAACAGACATCTATCCCCTCTCACCCATGCAAGAAGGCATGTTGTACCACAAATTGTACGAAAGCGATTCCGCAGCCTATTTTGAACAACTCTCGTGGCCGATCACCGGCCGTTTGGATGTGGCTGCTTTTCAGGCTAGCTGGGATAGTTTATTGAACCGCCATGATGTCTTCAAGACCGTTTTCATCCATAAAGGCACTCCGCTACCCCTGCAACTGGTCTTAAAAGAACGCCGGATGGACTTCGCCTTTGAAGACCTCAGCCTCCTGGATCCATCACGGCAACAGGACGTCCTGGCCGCGGCCCGGCAGCACGATTTCGCCAAAGGGTTCGATTTGAGCCGGGACGTTTTGATGCGGGTCAAATTATTCAAGCTCGGCACAAAGTCATACCAGGTCATTTGGAGCCATCACCACATTACCATGGACGGATGGTGTTTATCGATTATCATAAATGAATTACTCTATTTTTATCAAGCCTTGACCCACGGACCCGTGTCGCCGGAGTTGGCCCCGGCGGTGCCCTACCGAGGGTACATCAAGTGGTTGGAAGAGCAGAACCGCGACGCGGACCGGGACTATTGGGCAAGTTACTTGGCCGGGTATGAACGACCGGCTTCTATCCCCAAACTTGGCCACACCCATGAC
>JADFXK010000496.1 GCA_015233625.1 Deltaproteobacteria bacterium
TGCGCCGGACACCAGCATGATCCTGTTGACATTCTTGATTGTATTCTGTCCGTTCTCGGACGCATCCAAAATTCTGAGCACGTTATACTGAGGAAATGTGAGCCCGTAGTTCTTTGAAATAGATGCCGATTCCCGTTTGAAACGCTCGGCCACCCGCAGGATGGCCATCATCACTCGCTCATCGATGCTCATATCACTTTTGTAACTGGTGTCGGAACTGGCCATATGATAACTACTCCAGGTAGAAGGTGTCAGCCACATCGATTATAGGATCAAGATGGGTCTCTCGTCAGCCTTATTCCGATCCGGTAATAATGTTTCCAGTTAACATAATTTATTAACGTGTTAATTGTCAATACATTATTTGTTAATGTTTAAATATTTCCCGGGCCATCAGACTCGCTCAGTCAACATTAAAGATGGTCTTGTCGTATCCTGACCAGGTGCTGAAGTCGGCGATATCGGCCTCCGGGGGAATTATGACCGTATACAAGGTGTATCGGCCGGGGCCTGAGAAACTGAGTTTGAATTTATCGGTTCCATTATTAAAGTCCGGAGTCAGGGTTACCCTGGCCCTGGGGGCGGGCAGATTATCCCCCAGTGAGTTCCCTTGTTTATCCAGACAAAAAAACCGTCCGCCGACATCGGGCGGGAACACCGCCAAATATTCCACGGCATCACCCTGGCCGCTGAAGATTATGGTTACCTCCGGGGTATCCTTTTGGCTGCAGATGTCGTTGACCGCCCGGAAAGCCACCGCGGCTTTTGACGGCGTCAGGGTGAAGTTCAGAGGCACTTCAACACACGTGGGTACATCCACCCGATTGGGAAACGTCACGGTCTGGTGCCCGGCCCCGAAACACTTGATCGAGTATTGACCATCTGCTACGGCCAGCCGGAATTGGCCGCCCACGGTAAAATCCATTGACCCGGCCGTCTCGACAATCATATTGTCCAGCAATTGGTTCTCGGTATCGCGAACTTCCCCGATCACCCAGCCCACGCCGCCGCCCGATTTCCGGGACACACCGCTGGCCCCGCCGGCATATAACGTGGCCGCCCCACATTCATCCTTAACCATCCGGCTGTCGGCGTTAATTTTTCCTCCCACGGCCAGGAGATCATACAACTGGTAATCCTGCATCCCCAGGGAGGTCCAGGTTGTGCCCGCGTCGGGACTAAAATAAACCCCGTGTTGGAACGAGGCCAGGTACAGATGATCAGGCGCGGCCGGGTCGATATTCAGATTAACAAACCCATCCTCAACCGAGTCAGGGGTTAAATTGTCCCAGGTTAGACCCAGGTCGGGACTGGCATAGATGCCCGAGTATCTACCACCGCTGTTTCCGCAAGAAATATAAACCATTTTTGGCTGTCCCAGGCCAAAGCTAATGTTGTTTATTACAAATAGACTGACGACTCTTATCCAGGTCCGGCCTCTGTCCGGGGAGCCGAATAGATTACCCTGGCATGCCGGAGCATAAAAACATCCGGTCCCGGCCATCATCAGGTTCACGTTATCGGGTGAGATAACCACGGCATTAACTGGTTGATTGATGCTGAAGACCGGACCCCAATTGACCCCGGCGTCCAGGCTCCTCAGGACCATTCCTTTCACACTCACATAGTCTTGGGTGGCGGCATAAACGGTGTCACCGCCGGACTGAGGAATGGCCAGCGATGCGACCGTGGGGGCGCCGGCGAAATATTGCTGTAGCGTCGTCCTGATCCAGGTCAGGCCATTGTCTACGGATTTGAATATATACCAATCCGTCCCGGCATAGATGGTGGCTCGACTGACCGGATGTTGGATCACCGAACGGAACTCGATACCCGCGCCGGTCAGTTCTTGCCAGGAGAAGTCTAACTTGCGGCGATACAGTCCGGACACCGTCGCAGCCAGCAAGTCTCCAGCCGTGGTCAGATCACGAGCCAGCCGGATGATGAGATTGGCCTTAATGCCGTCGTTGGCCGGAGTGAAGGTCCGGCCGGCATCCCGGCTGAGAAAGACGCCCTGAAATAAGTCGCCCAGGTGGACAAGCTGGGATCGCCGCGGGTTGACTGCCAGGGCCAGGGCGTTGAGTCCCACGGGAATGCTTTCCCAGGTCTCCCCGTCGTCGATGCTTTTGTCGACCAGGCCCTCGCCGGTTCCGACATAGACGATCCGGGGGTTGGTCGGATCCAGCGCCAGGCTTCCGCAATACATCGGCTTGGTCACATTCCAGGTCTGCCCGCCGTCCAGGGATCTGACCAATCCCGCCGCCCCACCGGCAAAAATTATCCTGGGGTTAGCCGGATTAACCGCCAGCAGTCGATAGTCGCTGGCCAGGCCGGTGGCGACTGTGGTCCAATTCCCGCCGCTATCTTCGCTCTTGTACAGGCTGCCGTTATTTCCGGTGAAAGAATAATAACCGGTGCCGACCCAAATCTCCGCGTCGTTTTGAGGATTAATGGCGATGGATGAGACGGGATAGTCGAATATCTGGGGGATTTGGTTCCAGTTTTGGCCGGCATCTGCGGTATAGAAAAGGTGGCCCGCATAATAAATTCCGCCGTATCCACCGGTCCCGACCAGGGCTACGGCCGGATTCCGAGGGTGGGCGGCAATAGTAAAAAAATTGGAATACGTGAAGAGATTGGACAGGCTAAAACTTGCCCCTTTATCCGTGCTCAAATAGATTCCCAAAGGGTCATTGATCGCCCAGATTATATTGGGGTTGGACGGGCAGATGGAAATTCCATACACGATGCCGTTCCGAAATCCCGGCACGGATTGCCAGGTTTGGCCTCCGTCGCTGCTCCTGAACAGGCCGTCACCGCCATACGCGCCGGCGAAAACGGTGTTGCCGTCACCGGGGTCAACCGCGATGGATTTAATCTGTCCGCCGTAAAGCCCCAGGTCAGACCAACCTGCAGCCGGCGAGGGGGCGCGCCTGGTGGCCGAAACCGGCCGAGCCATCCTGGTCATCTTTGTCCCTACACCGGCGACTTCAAACTGGCCGATCCCGGCATTACAGCCGGTCAGACTACCT
>JADFXK010000497.1:0-449 GCA_015233625.1 Deltaproteobacteria bacterium
GCTTGCATACTGTCCGAATTGTTGGAGCGTGCGGAGCGGCGAGGGGATCATGAGCAAGCCGATCAAATCAAACGCGTGAGCCCGGTGAGTTGGAAGCACGTCAACTATTATGGGCAATACGATTTTTTGAAAGCCGCCGCCGTCATAGATCTTTCTGCGATTGTGGATTGGCTGGAGGCTTTCAACCGCGGCGGAAAAGCCGCCAATTGACATTTCGCTGTTTTAGTCAAAAACACCCAGATTATGACCAGATTGTTGTTTTAGAACGAGCTTTAGACTGGCTAACTTTAAAGTATAAGTTAGCCAGATTTTAGAGGCTAAAAGTTGATGATTCACTTTTATTCGCAAACACTTAGACGTGATTTCCCTTTTGGTGCTTAAAATAACCCTTGATTTCTTGCTAACTTTTGCTATCATAGATACAAAATTTAGTCAGCAACAGGCACCAA
>JADFXK010000497.1:523-2495 GCA_015233625.1 Deltaproteobacteria bacterium
GCCCAAGGTCGAGCCGATCAGACTGCTTGAAGACATCAAGGCGATTAAAAAGCTCTTGGCGGATAGGCTCAGGGACTTGTGCTTGTTCACGGTCGGGATTAACACGAACCTTCGAGCCAGCGACCTGCTACAGATTACGGTGGGCCAGGTCAGAGGACTAAAGCCGATGGGCGAGATTGAACTGAAGGAAAAGAAGACCGGCAAGGCCCGGCGGATCAGTTTAAACCGGGCTTGCGTCGAGGCTATCAACGGCTGGTTGAAGGCAAGGCCCAAGGACGTGGAAGACAAAGACGCTCTATTTACCGGGCAAAGAGGCACGTTGACGGTTGAAACAATCCACAAGCTGGTTAAGACCTGGTGCAAAGAAATCAACCTCAAGGGCAATTACGGTTCACACAGCCTGCGAAAGACTTTCGGCTACCACCAGCGGGTAACTTTTGGGGTAGGAATCCCGGAGCTGATGACCGTTTTCAATCACAGTACGCAGAAACAAACACTGGCCTATCTTTGTGTGCAGCCGGAAGAGGTCAAAAGCGTCTACTTGAATCAGTTATGAGGTGAAATCCGTGAATGACCTATTCAACCAGGCCAAAGCCCTGGCCGACGCCAACCAATTGCCTGAGTGTAAGCGCATTTTGAAAGCTGGCATTAAGTTCATGCCAGCAGAGGCCCGGAACCGGATAATTGAAAGTGACCATGAGACCCTCAAGCAATGGTTTATCCTAATGGCAAAGGCCGGACTAAACGAACGCCACGAGGCAGACCCACCGGCGATCCTGGAGTTTTTCGGTGCTGTAATGTTCAGGGTGTCAGGCATTTCCATGGTCAACGATCAATTCATCCTGGCCTTGACCTTGTTCGACAAATGCCAATGGGAAGCCAGCCGGGTGGCCCTGGAGGCCGCTATCTTGAACATGGCCGCGGCGGATTGGGCGGCGATAGTCGATCTGGACTACGAAGACCTGTGACATTGGCAACCTGACCGATGTGAAAGACGGCCCGATAAAAGACTTCTGCGACAGGGTGGGCACCTTGGGCAACAACAAGACACCGCCGGACCTGCAAGAAATGTTCGCCGGGTGGGAGCGGGAGCGAAGACTAAAGGAGCGGAACCTTCGGGTGGTGAAGTGAGGAGGCCCAACATTCGGACCACCAGGGGCAATTGAGGCCGGGGACTTCCTCCCGGTCTTTTCTTTTTTGTGCTGGCCGCCATACCAGGGCGATAGTGAAGTTAAACGGTAAGCTTACCGACAAACCAAGAAGCCAGATCAGTTTTCACTTGACCAGCGGCATTACCTGAGTTATTCCTTTTGTTGAAGCTTACCTAACCAACTACCCACAGGAGGAAAGGCCATGGAAGAACCGAAGCCGGTTGAGTTTATCCTTACCCATCTTGGCGTAATCATGCCCGCGGTAAAAGCCCACGGGAAGAA
Source organism: Deltaproteobacteria bacterium (assembly GCA_015233625.1). Lineage (GTDB taxonomy): Bacteria > Desulfobacterota > JADFXK01 > JADFXK01 > JADFXK01 > JADFXK01. The sequence continues at coordinate 1,957 of JADFXK010000497.1, forward strand.
GAAGGCATGGGCGGACTTATCAGAAAGCTTCCCGGAACTGTCTCAGACTATGCAGTTCAACACGTTAAAGGCATTATCCCGGCCATTATCGCCACAGCGGACTGGCTTAAGCGCCCAGGGCAGGAAGACCAGACCGACTTAATAGGTAAGCTTAAACAAGAGAACGAAAAATTAGCTAAGCTTACCGAAAAACAGAGGGACGAACTTATTGACCTAAAGAATTCCCTGGTCAATAAGGATCAGTTTATAGGTAAGCTTACCGATAGACAACAGGCTATAAAAGCTGAATTAAATGCGGCATTGGATCGCAAAGATGATACCATAGGTAAGCTTACCGACACCCATCTTGCCGAGTTAGATAAGCTTACCGAAGAAGCGGACGCACGGTTGTTGAGGCTTACCCAAACACACCATATCGAAATTGGTAAGCTTACCGAAGAGGTAAGAGCCGGTAGACTTAAACACCAAGAACTACAAGCCGAGATAGACAGACTCACCCAGGTTGCCACCCAGTCCACAGACGGCGTGAGTCAGGCCAA
>JADFXK010000497.1:2558-3020 GCA_015233625.1 Deltaproteobacteria bacterium
TATTTGGGCAAGACCTTAAACGAAGAAGCGGCCAAAGCCAAGATAGGCGCCAAGATGCATCAGCTTAGCCAAGCCGGTGTGGTAACTGAACCGACCAAGACTGAGGCCCCAAGTGATTAACCTGAAAACCCTGCCCACCTCTGACCTGATTGACCTTGCCCGAGCCGTTCAAGAGGAGTCAATCCCCCGGCTGACGGACCTGGCCAACAAGCCGACAGACGACCAGGGTCCGGCATGGGATTGAACCATGGCCGGACTTGTGGTTATCCATGCACCACCTACCATAAACCGTTACATCCGGCGACCGGCCTACCCACCCCTCGGTCTATCTGCCGCATGGGGGGCGGTCGAAACGGCGCCGGGACATGACCACAAAATTTTTCAGCATTTTTCGTCGAGTCTGAAAATCGGCCTACCCCCTACCTGTAGTGGTGGTTGATACCAATGCTACTATATATGGTA
>JADFXK010000498.1 GCA_015233625.1 Deltaproteobacteria bacterium
ATCTATCAGTGCCTGGAATGCGGCCGGGTGTTTAAACAACGATATGATGCCCGGGCCGTGGGCCGACGCCAGGCCGTGGAAGTGGATGACCCCAGGGTAAAACTATTGGATATAAGCATTTGAAATGTTGCGGGTTACGGGTTGGATGCGGTTTATTGCTGAGGGACAAATAGCCGGGAGGACGCGAGATGAAACGAAGGGTGTTGGGCCTGGATGAATACATGAGGCTATCCATAAGTTATCCAGGAGTATTCATGGAAGAGCCGGAAGAAGAGGATATGCCGGAAGAGGAAGAGAGCCTTTACGGGTTCCATGTGGAGAACTTGGGACAGGTTCCAATGGATATTGGGGAGTGAAATTGGTGCTGGTTGCCGGTTACACGTTGCTGGTTTGGGGGTACGCTTGCATCGTCAGGTCTGTTCCGATTTGAACAGTAAATTAAATAAATTAGCTAAATATTTGGGAATAAAGGAGCTGGTCCGGGCCAAAACACGACGATTCGCACCGGAACTAAAAACGAAACCGGGAACCAGTAACCTGCAACGTGCAACACGCAACCCGTAACTCGAAAGATGGGAGTAGATGATGGCGGATAATAACGATGCGGTGGATTTTCTGCTCAAGTGTAAGGAGGAGGCTTTGACCGCGCGGCAGGACATCGAAGCCGTGTGGAAGGAGTGCTATAAGCAGTACCGAAGCGAAGAAGATTTTGGGAACAAGCAGGAATGGCAGCATCGGACCTGCAGCCCCGAGGTGTTTCCGGCCGTCAAAGGGGCGGTAGCCACGATCAAGAACATGATGATCAGGTCCGAGGACTACTTCAGCATCGAAAAGGTAGGCGGAGAAGACGCGGAACTGGCCGAGGGTTTCACCAAGTTAGTTCAATTCCATTTACGGGATAGTGATTTTACATCGAGATTTTGTGAAGCGGTGGAATCGGCCTTTGTGTTGTCTTTGGGTGTCCTGAAGCTGTTTGTGGGTGAAGAGCCGCACACGTTTATCAGCGGACAAGAGCGCATTACCCGGCGGATGGCCAGATTGAAATGCGAAGTAGTGGACCCTTTCCAGTTGTTCTTCCCCATGGACAAGTCCTTTTTTATCGAAGAGAAGCGGGTAACCGTGCCCTATTTGCACACCATGGCCCAGCGGGGGTTATTCGACAAAGGGGTAGTGGAACAGGTGGCCCAGGAAGACTACGGCAGTGATGAACGCGAATCGGAGCGGTTGACCCGACTGGGCCTGACCAAGGTGACCAACCCCTACCGCCGGGAGGTGGTGTTGCATGAATACTGGGGTGATTTGATCGGGTTGGACAACCGGGCCGTGCAGCGGAACGTCACCTTTGTGGTGGCCAACGAGAAGTATCTGATCCGGCCACCTGTTCCCAACCCATTTTGGCACGGCAAAGCTCCCTACGTCTTGATTACTCCGTTGCAGGTCTTGTTCCGCCATGTCGGGACCGGATTGGTGGAAGGCGTCCGGACGCTGCAAAAGGCTTTGAATAACCTGGTTAATATTCAGTTGGATGCCATCTTATTTCGGATGCTGAATTTGTTCGAAGTGAACCAGTCGAACCTGATTTATCCGGAAGATCTGGAGGAGCTTTATCCGGGGAAGATCTTCCGGAAAGGGACGGATGCCCCGTTGGTGACGCAGATTCCTATGTCTGAGCCGTCGATGGGGGCTTTCCGGATGATGGAGCAGTTGCGGCGGTCCATTCAGAATTATACCGGGGTGACGGATTTTCTGATGGGGCTGGGGGTGACTCGCGGGGGGACCACGGCGACGGAAGTGTCGAGCAAGGTCCAGCAGTCTAATGCCATGTTCGAGTCTATTGCCCGAGATATTGAACGCCAGGGCATTGTGGGCGCGGTGGATCTGGCTAAGGACCTGATAATCCAATTTTTGATGGACGCGGATCCGGGAGTGGAGCCGAACGCAGCCAGGATCCTGGGCCAGGCCGGTGTCCGGCTGGATGCCATGAGTCTGGGTGAGCGGATGGAACTGCTACAAGGCGACTGGGATGTATATCCCCGGGGAATTTCGGTGTTTCTGGAGAAATCGGAGGCCTTAAGTCAACTAATCAGTTTTTTGGATATCCTGGGCAAAAATCCGGCCTTTTCGGCCCAGGTAAATGCCGAGGCATTACTAAGGCGAATACTGGAGGCATTTCGGTTTCCGGATATCACCTCATTGTTGGAACCTGAACTGCCACCGGAAGTGACCGCCGGGTTGATAAATGATCCGGATTTACTGGAAGCGGTGCAACGGGAGTTGGCCAGGGAAACTCCAGGGCCATAATTCAAAGGGAGGTTCGCCGGTGGTTAAGAGCTCTTTGGAGCATGATAATCTGAGACGGATGGCCCTACGGGGAAGGCGGTTGGCCGAAATGACGGCCACCAAGGGCTGGCAAGAAGAATTGGTGCCGAAGCTGCAATCCTGGCTCGCGGCCACCGAGACGGCCATGGACCAGGCGGCCATGGATAAGGAGGTGTTGGTAGCCTGGTACAACCGGCGGTTAGCCTAGGCCGGGGTGCAAAATTACGTGCGGCAGGCCATTGAAGATGGGTTGGCCGCGGAAAAAGGATTAGCCGAAGAGGGGAGATAATTGATGAGAAGAAGAATGCCGCAGTATCTTGACGACAGACCCACCCAGGCCATGCCGGACGGGCAAGGTCAAATGATGGGCGACTATGGGAACGGGCCGGCGACGGGGCCGCCGACCTCGACCGGGCAGGGGCGACCGGTTAACCAGATCCCGCCGAAGTTCCGGAGTCAGGGCGAGGCGGAACAGGCCTATCGAGAAGCTGTTCGTCGGTTGACCGGAGCTACCCAACAGACCGCCGCGTTGGCTAAAGAGAACCAGATTTATAAAGACGTCCTCAGCGAGTTGATCGGTCACCCACTGCCGCCCAGTTTGGATAATCCTCGTGAGGACGATCCGCACTATGACGCACTGGATAGAACGTTGAGCCACCGGGAAGCGGCCCTGAAGGACAGAGAATTCCAACAGGAAGCGA
>JADFXK010000499.1 GCA_015233625.1 Deltaproteobacteria bacterium
TGCCTTTTAGTCTTGAAAAATCTTGAGTTGTGTGATATTGATTATCAGAGATAATATCCCTGTAGTTCTCTGTGCCCTTCCTTTTCCCTCCGTGCCTTCTGTATCGCTATAGCTTGATTTCTTGTTTCCGTGCCCGGATCTTTTGATTAACATAATTAATTAGTTCTATATCTTTGACCTCCTAAGGAGAGAGAAATGGGGCCTCTCAAGAATAAGATCACCCAAAAGAGGTTATTCCAGTACCTGGTCATCCTGGGTCTGATCGGCGCCGGAGTCGGTGGTTTTATCAGCTTCGGTCCTCCAGGGCTTTACGCCAAATCGGGGACTCCTGAATTTTGTGCTGGTTGTCACGTGATGGAGTCTGAGTATGAGAACTGGTTTCACGGTGGTCACAGTAAGCTCAAGTGCATCGATTGCCATCTTCCCAACGATTCTTTTGCCCGCCACCTCACCTGGAAGGGGATAGAAGGCATGAGGGATGCCTTCGATTTTTATTCCGGCCGAGTGCCGGACAGCATCACCCTCTCGGATCACGGAGCGGCCATCCTCCTGGAGAATTGCCGTCGCTGTCATGAACAAATGGTATCACTGATTAACGAAGACCGGAACTGCTGGCAGTGCCACCGTCGCCTGTCCCACAAGACTACCGGAACCTTTTAACTTTGGGTGATAAAGCTATAAGGAGATGACTATGACTGGGAAACAAATCCTCGCCGTCGGACTAACTTTGGGGTTTATTTCAGGCTTTATTTTCATGGCCTGCTCCCCCCCGAAACCTGAACCGGTCAAAACAGTAACCATCGCCGACGGGGAATATGATCCGGCCAATTGGGGTAAAGCCTACCCGTTAGAATATGATTCGTGGCTCAAAACCAAAGAACCCAGGCCTGTCGGCAAAAGTAAATACAAAAGAGGATACAGTACGGATCTGGTCACCTACGACAAGCTCAGCGAATTCCCCTTTATGCCGTTGCTGTTCAATGGCTGGGGCTTTGGGGTCGAGTATAACGAGCCCCGGGGTCATTGGTATATGCTTATCGACCAGTTGGAAGTCGATCCCTCCCGTCTTAAAGCCGGCGGGGCCTGTCTAACCTGTAAGACGCCCTTTGCTCCAAAGATGGAAAAGGAAATGGGGTATGCCTATTACTCCGAGCCCTGGAAAGACGTCCACGGAAAAATTCCTAAGGAATTCCAGAAGCTGGGTGTATATTGCGGAGATTGCCATGACAACAAGAACATGGGCCTCAAGCTTTCCCGCTGGACCCTTAAGAAGGCGCTAACCGACATTGGCAAAGATCCAGACCAATTGACCCGTCAGGAATCCCGCAGCGCCGTTTGCGGCCAGTGCCATGTGACTTATATCGTTCAAAAAGACGACAAGATGAAATCAAAAATGGTTTTCTTTCCCTGGCAGGGAAGCAAGCCGGAGAATATTTCCGTTGAGAATATCATCAAAGTGATCAGAAGTGATCCATCCCATCTGGAGTGGAAACAAGAAGTCACCGGTTTCAAAGTCGGCTTTATCCGACACCCGGAATACGAATTCTTCACGTCTAAAAGCGTCCATCATCAAGCCGGGCTGGCCTGCGCCGATTGTCATATGCCTTACACCCGAGTGGGCACCAACAAGATCTCCGACCACAACGTCATGAGCCCTATAAAAAACGACATGAAGGCATGCCAGCAATGTCACAGCCAGACACCCACCTGGCTGATGAATCAAGTTTTTGCCATTCAAGACCGGACCGTATCCGTGATCAACCGGGCCGGGTACACCGTGGCCGTAACGGCCAAGCTGTTTGAACTGGCTCATAAAGCCCAGGGTGCCGGCAAGATACTGGATAAGGACCTGTACGAACGGGCTAAGGATCTGTACCTGGAAGCGCTTTATCGGGTGATCTTTATCGGGGCCGAAAACTCGGTGGGATTCCACAATCCTTCTGAAGCCGGTCGAATCTGCGCAGACGCCGTGGCCATGGCCGCCAAAGCCGAGTCCTGGATCCGCCAGGCCCTGACCAAAGCCGGGGTGGAGATACCAGCCGATATCAACCTGGAGATGGCTAAGTACCTTAATGATCGCGGTGTCAAGAAATTGAAATTCCGTCCCGAAATTGAGATAAAAGACCCGTTCGACACGCAGCCACGGCTCACCCCCGTCAGCAGTCAGGGTCGTTAGTCGTTTTTGCCTTGTTCCTGGTTGCTGGTTGCTCGTTGCTCTTATGAGACTCTTCGATCAGGCAGTTTGGGTGAGCACCACATCGTAGCCTAACTGCTTGACTCTGTTGACCATGTTCTTGACCACCCGATCTTTGTACTTCTGATCGTAGTAATCAGCCCCGGGGTCTTTGTAGGCGACACCGGTTTTCCATAGCCTATAAAACAGGCGGGCTATTTTATAAGCGGTGGCGGTAATAGCTTTGGGGCCGCCAAGCTTTGCCCGCATTCGTCTGAAGAAGGCTCCAAGGGCGCTATTGCTCCTGATGACAGCCTGGGCGGCCATTCGAAAGGCGTCGGCGGCTCGATTGACCACCTTGCGAGTCCTGGAACTCTTGACTTTGCCGCCGGTAATTTTGTTGGCAGGACATAACCCCAACCAGGAACCAAAATGCTTTTCTGTCGGGAACGCATTGGGATCTAAACCGACTTCTGAGAGAATGGTTTGAACGGTCATGACGCTCAACCCATCGATTTGAGTGAAGTCAACACCGCTGATCCGGTATAAATGGCTCTGGAGATCAAATTCCGGTCGATTGCCTCGGGCTCTATTTTTACCTTTTTTCGAGGGTGGTGACGGGTTAGACTCCGGGTTGACTTTAGACTCGAACTCTTGCAGGTAATTTTCGATCTCGCAGTCACAAGATCGAATCTGCTGATGATAAATGTCATAGAGTTCGACTGCTTGTTTCAAAGCAAAGAGGTGTTCCCGGCGATAGTCACCCTCAAGGGCCATCGCAATCTCTTCTGCTGAACTTCTGATTCGAGGATCTTTCATGGCCGCCAACTTGACCGGGTCCCGTT
>JADFXK010000049.1 GCA_015233625.1 Deltaproteobacteria bacterium
CATAGAGAAAAACAAAACTAGAGGTAAACGGGCTTTTTTCATCTCATATCCTTTCTGGTGTTTTGGAAGAGTGGTAACATGATGGTGATGCCTGGTTTCGATCGTTCAACATGAGACCAATCTCACTTGAGCTTTCCTTTTCTTTGAGCTTCGTCTCGGCGTCTTCGGGTGTGGCGTCATTTCCCTCCTCTATCTTGCCGGATAATTACTTGGCTTTTCGATAAATCCTGCCTTCAACTTACGAGTTATGGGCTATCGTGTTTGTTGCTTACGCAAATTTTATGCCCGGAGGATTGAGAACCGTCTCTTTCGTATTTTATCTTATGTATACTCGTAGTTACGGAAGGATAGAGGACCGCCCAAAGGGGTCGGCTTGAGTAAAAAGATAGTCGCATGCAACAGAAGCGTTGCATTCATTCCATGCCACATGCAACACTTCAATGTCGGGGTGTAAATTTTGGGCCGAAATGGGCCAGCGCAGAGAGATGCCGCGGTGCGTGGTTCCCTCCCCGCGTCAGGATTTTCATATAAACGGTGGGTGTTGAGTTAACGGACGCCGCATCAACTTGCCTGTTTTTTTCTCGGACTCAAATATCTTGCCAGGGCCTTCATGGCCTTCACGATATCCTCCATCGCCTCGTGGACACCTTCACCGTAAGGTTTAGTCTCCGGTGTTTCTTCCGTTTTGATCTTGCCCTGAACCTCAGACTTGAGTTTTTTCAAGCTTCGAGCATGTTCTTCAAATTGGGCTCGATGCTCTTCCTCCATGTCTTCCCAGGCCTCGGAATCAATACGTTGGATGAATTCATCTGCCTCAGCCAGTATCTTTTCGATGTCTTCGTGTTTGAAGGTCTTTTCCATGATGTTGCCTTTCTGCCGAATTCCCGGCTTTCATTTCATGAAATTCACGGATCAGAGGCTCCCCGTATTTGCATCAATCCCACGATATTTCGCCATGTTAATTATGGTATATGTACTTCTCGCATATCCTCCGGTAGTGATGGCCATATATGGCGAAGGTGAACGCCAATGATAACAACCTCGGCTTGCGGATCAGGGTCCAGAGCAGCAGATACCAGTATTGAAGACGTTCTTTGCCCCAAACACCTAACCAGAAGCCCGATCGGATGATCGCCAGGAACCGCTGGACATCCATGGGGCTTCTGATTTCAGGCACCCTGAGCTCTCTAAAGAAAGTTCTGACCCGCCGGTAGAAGATTTTGGGAGAGTAGATCTGTTTCATAATTGATCGGTAGCCATCTAAAAGCCTATCCAGCCCCATCTTGGGAATGATATTCGTCGTTCCATCAACGTTATCCCCGGAAAACGCACTAACCACTCGGTTTTCCCTTTGGAGTCGGTCAAATAGCCGTGTTCCAGGAGGAGCCTGGAGGATTCCGACCATGGCGGTCACAATTCCGCTTTTCTGAATGAAGTCGATCTGCCGCTGGAAGGTCGAGCGCGTATCGCTGTCAAAGCCAACAATAAACCCCCCCATTACCTGTAACCCGGCCCGGTGGATAATCTTGACGTTTTGAAGAAGATCGCGATTTTTGTTCTGGGTTTTATGACACTCCGTGAGACAAGCCTCATCGGGAGACTCAATGCCGATGAAGACGGAATCGAAACCGGCTTTGTACATCAGGTCCAAAAGCTCCGGGTCATCGGCCAGATCGATAGAGGCTTCCGTGAGAAAGGCGCATCCCTTTTTGTTTTTTCGCCAATCGATCAAGGCCGGCAACAACTGTGTTTTAAGGTATCGCTTATTTCCGATAAAATTGTCGTCAACAAAAAAAATATTACCACGCCAACCGGCATCATAGATACGATCAAGCTCTGCGATGACCTGTTGAGAGGTTTTCAGGCGTGGTCGATGACCAAAGAGAGCCGTCACGTTGCAGAATTCGCAGTTGAACGGACATCCTCTCGAAAACTGAATGCTCATAGAGGCATATCGTTTTATTGAGATCAAATCCCAAGAAGGGATGGGGGTGTGATGAAGATCGCAGAAACCGGAAGCCCGGTAGATTCTTTTGAGACGCCCGTTGTGCAAGTCCTCAATGAATGACGGCAGGGTGAGTTCGGCCTCGTCGAGGACAAGATGATCGACCTCCCCAAACTCGTCCGGATCCACGGTGAAGAGCGGTCCGCCGGCGATGACCTTCAAGCCCATTGCCTGGCAACGGGCGATGATTTGTTTCGCCGATTCCTGCTGAATGGCCATACCGCTGATAAAGGCCATATCCGCCCAGGCCAGGTCCGCATCCGTAAGGTCGTTCACATTGACGTCCACGAGGCGTCTGGACCATTCTTCCGGCAACAAAGCGGCTACAGTCAGCAGGCCAAGAGGTGGGAAGGCCGCTTTCTTTCCGATGAAACGTAAGGCGTACCTGAAAGACCAAAACGTATCAGGAAATCTTGGGTAAATGAGAAGAACATTCATATCACGAGACTCCTTGATTATCTGCAGGCAAGGAACCGGTCCTTTGGCATCCGGCTCCATTGACAGCCTCCTGGGCAACACCGCTGTTTACCTGGCGTGGGCCCAACCTAAAGGAAATAATGTAACCCTTAAAGCCCTGGAGTCTCTCACGGTGCAGTCTTCAGGTGTAGCTCTATCCGCTCCTGTTCACCATACAGACTGGCCAGGATAATGCTCAAGTACTCTCGTAGATTTCTGGTCAGCAAAAAATTCTGACGGACCAGTTCTTTTGCTTTGAGCCCCATTTCGATGGCTCGCTGGGGATGGCTCAGGATGTATCGAGCGCGCAAAGCGGCCCCCTCCGGAGTCTTAACCAGGAAACCCGTCTGGTAGTTCACGACCTGAAGACGAATTCCCCCCGCATCGCCTCCTATCACCGGTTTTCCTTTCCACAGGGCCTCGGTCACGGTGAGGCCGAATCCTTCTTTGAGAGACTTTTGGACCACCAGGTCCGCGCCTCGCTGCAGGGCATTGATCGTGACATGGGCATCCGGAGGTAAAAGCAGTACGTGGATGTCTTTGTCCGTGCCGGCCCCGTTGCGAACCTCGGTCAGGACCGCCTCACCCTCGGGATCATCGGTGGCCCCGCCGCCGGCCAGGATCAGTTGAAGAGAGGGAGCGAAAGACTTGACCAAACGATAGGCTTTAAGCACGCCCAACGGATCTTTGAAGCGATCAAATCGCGAGACCTGGAGCATGATTGGCCTATCGGGATCCAGACCGAATTGAAGTTTGACGGCATGGACTTCCTCCGGGGTCAATTCCTTGTTTTTGTCGCTGAGAGGGTCGATACTGGGTTGCATTAGATACTGGGTGTGCGGCAAGGGTTGGGCAAAATCCGCCAGGGAAAAAATACTTGCATCGTATTCCATGACAAAGTCACGCAAGTATTTCCACACCGGACGATAAGGATGGCTCAGGTCGATATGGCATCGCCAGATCCACTTGCCTTTCCGGTTCGGGCATGATCTCAATAGGGGCAGAGGCTGCGGATCATGGATAATAACGATGTCTGCTTCCTCAAGGACTGAACGGAGCTGTTCAGCATTATGCGCGCCGGTTTTCCTGTAAACTTTGAGCAACGAATCCGTCAGTGGGACGGGTATGCCCTGCAACCCATTGTGGAAGCTCTTCGTAACCTGGAAAAACCGCTCTTCGCCTCGAATCACTTCCCACCGAACATCGAGGCCCAGATCTTTCTGAAGGGGAACCAGCTTGCTCAGAATCTCCGCCACACCGCCACCCACATAAGTGGAGTTGACGTGCACGACCTTCATTCCTCTTAACGGTCTGGCCAGGTCATAGAGACGCTCGATCACATCTTTTCCGGTCACCGGTGCATAATCTTGAATAGATGTCATTCGGAGACCCTCCGAAAATAGTTTGTAAACAGATTAGTCAGTCGACCGCGCAGTTCCACGAGAGAGCCAAAATACGGATCTACTGAGGCCAGTTGGGAGAAAAGGTCCTCACAATCTGCCCCGCAAGACTTCAACCATGAGCGGAAGTCATCCATCATTTCAGGGCTGCGTCGTCTCGCGTCAATAAAATGATAGAATATGCTTCCCTCAGTCATCTTGGATACAGCCTCACCCAATTGCTCTGGAGTTTCAATTACTTCTCTGGTTTCGAAGACCATGATTTGAGAGCGGACAAAATGAAATTGCATGTCGAGTTTGGCCCAGGCAACCATTTCGATCTCATCTAGCCTCTGTTCCATGATTTCGAGCAGCCCCCAGCGTAAGGATTCCAGATCCGGGAAAGCCGCGGGGTTGATAATGGACAACCGTTCGGCCAGGATATTGTCTTGAAGTGCATGGTGCACCCATTCTGCAAAATCGTTGTTATATTCAGGATCAGCGAATCTGGACCTCAAAAGCCCATCCCAAAAATGGTGGTAGATGCTCCCTATATGAATGTTAACCAAATGATCCGTCATTTCTTTCAGGTTACGGGCCGTCCTTCCGGTGGCTATGGTTAACAGGGCGCAGTCTTTAACAATAAAGGGTTCAAAAGTGGCGTTTGTAAACATATTTCCTCCACAAGCAGATCTACTTGTTCCATCTGGATAGATTGACTCGCTGTATCGGCGGGGGCATTACGGGAACATACCCGGTGCAGCCTCTGTCGCTGGATCATCGCTGCAGTGCTCACTCGATTTGGGACCCTGCTTCCTTTCCTTCACCCCTCAGCAGCGCCACTGGGAAACTGAGTAATGCCTCTCCGACTGGAAACCTATGGCCGGCGGAAAGCACCTGGTTGGTGATTAGATTGCGCCACTGGGCCGGGGCCCCGTCAGGCATTACCACCTCAGTGTCCTTCCAGACTTCTAGTCCAAGGGGGAAATCTCCCTCTTGAACCAGATGGCTGAGAAACCTGGGAGCAATGACCATGGCCCATTGCCGGTCAACTATTCGGGCAAACGCCATGACATGGCCCCCGAACTTTCCACCTGACTCAAGGGGCAGATATGCTCCCTTCTGGAAGATTTCCCGGTGTGTTCTCCTAGCTTTGAGCGCCCGATAAATAAGAAAGAGTTTAATTCGGCCATCCTCTCTCGTGGAAAAGAGATCCTGGATCAGCCGGTCGATATTTGAGTTCTCCGCTTCTCGGATACCGTCAAGCATCACGCGCCTTTTTTCAAAATCTACCGGCCGGCGATTGTCAGGATCCACCAGACTCAGGTCCCACAATTCAGTCCCCTGATAAAAATCGGGCACCCCGGGAGAGGCAATTTTGATAAGCGTCTGCGAAAGGGAGTTCAGCATTCCATAGTGAGATACTCGTCTGCAAAACGGGATGATGTCTTTTAGAAATGCGTTATCTGGAGAGTGGGCCAGGATTCTTTCGGCAAATGACAGGTACGCGTTTTCATACTCAGTGTCGGGCTTCAACCAGGCCGTGTGGACTTTGGCCTCCCGGACGGCTTTGACAATATACGCCTTAATTCGTTCAACGAAATCGGGATAATCGGCATCTGAAAAGGGAAATGCTCCGACGAGTGTCTGGTACAAGAAATACTCGTCGTTCATATCGGGGACGGCCAGGCCTTGGATGTGCTTCTTTTTGTCCCTGTTTATCCTGATCCAGGTTCGAAGTTTTTTCAGCCACTCGTTCGGCATCTCGGAGAGCACATTGATTCTGGCCCGAACGTCCTCGCCCCTTTTAGTATCGTGAGTCGCTGTGGCGTTTAGAGAATCAGGCCACAAGTCTCTTTTCTTCGTGTTGCAGTTGTGAAATTCTTCGAGGGAACACCCAAAGTGATCCGGCCGTCCTCCCACCTCATTGAGTGACACGAGCCGATTGTACCCATAAAGGGTTGTATCTTCGACTCCTTTGGCCATAACTGGTCCAGTAAACTGTTGAAATTTCATGGTAAAATGTAACCAGCCAAGCTTTTCTTCCGCTGAAACATAATCGGGAAAGTCCAGGAGCAGGAACCTGCGGACGAAGGTAAATCCATGTAATAGGGCGGGGAAATTGGCTTTTGCCCGGTCCACCGCGGCCAAAATGGTTTTTCTGTCATTCTCCGAGATCGCAACCTGGTTGATGTAGGTCCGGTATACGGGAAAGACGGCCAGGACCTCGGTCAAAGCCCTTTGCAGCGCATTCAGGGTGATGTCGCTTCCGTGCCGATCTCGGCTGGAGATCTTTTTCAAAAGCAGGGCCAGGTTGTGGACATCGCTGGCCATGTCTTCCTGGATCATCAGTTTTTTGTTCTCGCGCATGACATCATCATAAGAATTCTTTAAACCCGTTAGGCTGGAATATATTCTGCTGAAGACACGCTCATTTTCCTTTTGGCAAAACAATTCATTGACGTAATTTGTAAAATCATAGCCGGTCGTTCCCTGGACCGGCCAGAAAGGTGGCAGGTCTTCGTTGAGATTGAGTATTTTTTCAACGACGATAAAGGTTGTCGGCGCTCTTTCTCTCACTTTTTGAAGATAGGTTGTCGGATCGTACAGCCCATCCACATGGTCAATTCTTAAACCAGTCACAATTCCTCTTTCAATCAGATCGAAAACCAGGCCATGTGTATGGTTGAACACGTGTTCGTCTTCCACCCTGAGTGAAATCAGTCCATTGACACAAAAGAACCGGCGATAATTTATTTCTTCCGCAGCCACTTTCCAAAATGAAAGCCTGAAGACTTGTTGGGAAAGAAGGTCATCAAGGAGGTTGAAACTCTCGGCGTTCCCCTTTTGACCATTGAATGTGCGCACGCTTTCATCAATAAACGCCTTTATTACGGTATTGCCGTTGTAGAGTTCCCACAGGGTCCGGTGAATCAGTTTTATCTGGTTAGAGCGCTCTTCCGGGTCATCGCTGGAAGAGAGCATCTTCAAGACGTAGAGGATGCCTGGCAGTTTGATGTAGTCGGGATCGTCTTCGGCCAGTTTCTTCTTCAACAAAGCCAGGTCCTTAAGAAGATTGAGATAAGATTCTATTCGTAGCGGGAAGGCCAGGCCGTAATAAGTGACTTTGAAGCCGTCAGATCTGTAGCTGAGTGCGATCTCGCCGTCTTCGAGGCACTCCCCGTAAAACTTGCCAAGAAAGGGGGCCAAGATCCTCTGGTTAAGGCTGGCGACCGGATGATCCCAATCTACGTCAAAGAATTTTATATACTTAGAGTTGTAACCATTCTCAAGAATATCCATCAGAAGGCGATTTTCTGAATCCATGGCCATATGATTTGGGACAATGTCCTGAATCCATCCCATCTTGCATTCTTTTAGCGTCGCAGCCAGGGCTTCGAAGTCGGAGGGTCCTCCCAACTCAGGATTCAAGCAAGTTGGGTCAACCACGTCATAACCGTGCAGGCTACCCTGCACGGCTTTGAATATCGGCGAAGCGTACATGTCCGATATGCCCAGGTCCGCCAGGTAGGAAATGACTGAATTCGCACCTTGAAAGCCGAACAACGGACTGAATTGAATTCGATAGGTCGCGGTTGGCGTTTGCATGAGAATACTTCCCTGTTAAGATGGCATTTTAAAGCAGTCTTGCGGGCATCTGAATTCGAAAATTTTCAGCCAACATCTTGGCATTGTGTAACCATTCTCGAGCGTTCTCGTCGCCCGAGTCGGCTTTCGCCTTTAAGTCGGAGCAACATACGTGAAGGATGTTGTAGCAAATGTTTTGAGTTTTCCAGAGATTAACCTCGAACGGCAATACCTGGACCAGTTGTGCGGCCTTATTCAACTTCTCCAATAGAGAAAGGTCGTCAGGTTGCCCGAGCAGTGTTTCGGCCAGACGCTCAATGTTGGTCGCCAGTAACAATCCCAGAGCCGTCCCATCCAGCGTTGCGCCAGCCAAACGAGCTTCTTCCAGAAGAGGGATGACGACCTGGGGGTCAAGCCCCTCCCCTTGAAGCGCCTTGCGCAGCTTGGCATTCAGGCAGAAGTCCGCGGCGATGGACAGGAGTTTGGGCCGTGGCGTTCCGGACCCGGTCAGAAAACGAATCAAAGGAGCATGGTGCTCGTAAATCGAGCTATACGCAGCTTCAGCCTCTTCAAGAGTCGGCTCCATGATCACGTTTAACACTTTTCGCCGCTCATCGGCAAAGAGCGAGGTCAGAGAGTACGTGGACGTCCCGAAGTACTTACCCAGTAAAAGTATGGTCTTGGGGAAGTCCGCTCCGGCGAAGGCATCCGAAATCTCCTTGAGAAAGGCTTCATATTTCTTCGATCCTTGAAATTCACCGGTGCCGCAGGCGATGCTGTGATCCCCAAGATGTAAGACGCCGAAGCACAAGCTGGTGGATATCCGCGTAATCTGTGAAGTGATCTTGGCCCGCCCGATGACCAGCTTGGTCCCGCCTGCCTGAAAACTACGGTAGCTCTCCATGATGGCGGAATAGGCATAGATCGATTTTCGTTCACCATCACCCTGAAACAGGGAGCTGATGGCATAGTGGGCACCCACTGCAGTCAAACCGAGCATGGCCGGCCTGACAAATTTCTCATAAATTGTCCGGCCGTTATCGTGTTCAGGAACGTTGCTCTTGGCCAGTTCCAGATGTTCTAGAAAGCCGGGTTCGAAGGCCTCGGTAAAAAGCTGGTCGGATAGCTGAAGAACTCTGCCGGCGTATTGGATGATCTGAATAGTCTCAATCCCGGAAAGCTCGTCAAAAAACCAACCACAACTTGTGTACATAAGCATGGCGTGCCGTTGGAGCTCCATCAGTTTCAGGATCGTGATCTCGTCCTCGTAGCTCAATGGGCGGGCCGCGTGGCGGCTTAGAAACGCACTGATGCGTTCGGGTGATCGATCCACGATGATATCGATGTATTCGTCCCGGGCCGCCCACGGATCGGTCAGAAACCGTCCGGCCAATTGTTCATAAGCCGGGTTGACGGCATCCCGGAGCCAGTCCAGTGCGGTACGCAGGGGGCCTCGCCAGGATTGGTTCCACCCCGGGTAGCCGCCACTGTTACACCCGCAATCCGACTTCCAGCGTTCTATGCCGTGAGCGCAACTCCATGAGCTGTTCTCAAAGATTTCCACTTCGTGCGTCGGGGGATGGGCCTCCAGGTAACAGCCATAATTAGTCAACTGGGCTAGCTCATTAGACTCGATATATCGGAGGGCGTGGGCCAGGGCCATGTCGCCGCCGCGGTGGTGATGCCCATAACTTTCACCATCCGTGGCTATGTGGACGAGGCGCGGAGCCGATTGGTCGTCGGGGAACGCGGACATCAGCCTGTGGGCGAACGTCTCTCCGTTGTTAAGTAATCTTTCAAATGCCAGAGCCCGTGAAATGGTACCGTCATAAAAGAACAGAGCCATGTCGCGGCCTGACGGCAGCGATATCCGGTAGACCATGCCGGGGTCGATTCTGCCTTCACTCACGTCTTGCCAGTCCTGTTCACCGCTGGGCCGGACCTGCCGGGCCTGACTGGGAGAAAGGATGGCAAATCGAATGTCGTATTGGGCCATGATGTCCAGGGATTCAAGATCTACGGCCGTTTCCGGGAGCCACAATCCTTCCGGTTTCCGCCCAAAGCGATACTCAAAGTCTTTAATGCCCCAAATAACCTGGGTAATCCTGTCGCGAGTGTTGGCCAGCGGCAGGATCATGTGGTTGTATGCCTGGGCCAAAGCAGATCCATGACCTGAGAATTTCTCCATGCTCAGCCGGTCGGCCTCCAGAATGGCCTCATAGACTTCGGGAGTATACTTCTGCATCCAGAGCAAGACCGTTGGACCAAAGTTGAAGCTGATGCTGGCATAATTGTTCACCAATTCAACGATTCGTCCTTCTGTGTCCCAGATTCTCGACACTGCGTTGGCCGCGTAGCATTCGGCTGAAATCCGCTCGTTCCAGTCGTGGTATGGGAACGCAGAATCTTGGATCTCAATGGCCTCCAGCCAGGGACTTTCTCTGGGGGGTTGATAAAAGTGCCCATGGATGCATATAAATCGCTCTGTCATTTAGGACTCCTTTCTAAAATATCATGCCGTATTCACCCAACAGCGCAGCACCTCCGCCACACTCCACGCCTGGGCCACGCAACCGCGCGGGGTGTATGGCGCCTCGGCATCGAAAACCTCGCTGATCGAACCAATGCAGGCGTCGTCCAAGTGAGCCGTGAAGCCGGCCAGAAATCGTCGGGCCTCCGCGTCCTGGCCGGGATGCAGCTTTCGCCACGCATCCACGTAAGGTCCGATGAGCCAGGCCCACACCGTGCCCTGATGGTATGCGGCATCGCGGGAGCGCAGGTCGCCGAAGTATCTGGCCTTGTAGTCCGGATGCCCGGGGGCGAGAGAACGCAAACCAACGGGGGTGAGCAGGCGATCCGTCACCACCTCCATTACGGGTTTCCATCGAGCTTCGTGGAGCACAGGGTGATCGAGCGAGATCGCGAAAATCTGGTTCGGACGGCACGCGTCGTCACTGCCGCCGTTGGCTGTATCCACTACGTCGTAGAGATACCCCCCCTGTTCATACCAGAACCGGTGGTTAAAAGACTCCCGCACCCGATCGGCCGTCTCATTCATACGGCGCATGGCGGCCTCCTGGTCCGCTTCCTGCAGCCACCCCGCCATCAACCGCAGCGCATTGTACCAGAGCGCGTTGATCTCGACCGCTTTGCCCCGTCGCGGCGTCACCACCCAGTCACCCACCTTGGCGTCCATCCAGGTGAGCTGATAGCCTTCTTGTCCCTGGCGCAGTAACGCGTCCTGCGGGTCCATGCCGATGCCGAACAGTGTTCCGTTCCAGTGATGCTCAATGATTTCCATCAGTCTGGGCAGCACCAGTTTCAGCGTCGTGCCGTCGTTCGTAATCTGGACGTAACGGTGGATGGCGTGGAAAAACCACAGGGTCGCGTCGGCGGTATGATAGAGGCCGTCCCTCTCGCCTTCGGGGAACATATTGGGGATCAGTCCATCGCGCACATAATGGGCAAACGTCCGCAAAATCCGACCCGCCTCGTGCCTCCGGCCGGTCATCAGCGTGAGTCCTTCCAGACTGATCATGGTGTCGCGGCCCCAGTCCGTGAACCAGGGGTACCCGGCGATAACGGTCCGAATCTCATCGCCGGAGACCTGCACATGGGCGTCGTCCAGGCGGGCGACGGGTGTGATAAGGAACTGATCGGCGGCAAACACCGGTTCCGCGGCCGGTCCCGTTTGGGCTGGAGGCGGAGCGGCGTTCACCAGCAGCCTGCGGCGATCCAGCTCCGCCCGGAAAGTTTCCTCCGGTGACAATGCCCGAATCGTGTCCCACTCCTCCGTCGATGCCACGAGCGTTGTCCGGTCGCCCTCGCCCAGATCTGAGCGGAAGTAACCGGGACTCCAAAGTGACCCCTGCCACTCGTATCCGCGGTCGCGTTCGGTGCGATAGGGGATCAAAGAGGTTTCCTTGCGGTCGAACGTGAATGCCGTTGATGAACCGTGAACGATGAGCCGCAGCACGGGCAGGTCCGGAGCGCCCATGACCTCGAACTGGTCCTGACACACGGATAATTTGTAATGGGTGGAGCGCGGCTGACTGACGGGCGCATCATGCGAACGAAAATGCATCGCCGGCCGAAGTCCTAACCGCAGCTTGCCTTTCCCGGCGAGCAGAAGATAGGTCACATGCACGGTGTTCTGCCGGTACGGAAGAATAAGGCGTTTTTCGAGGACGAACCCATTCAGCACATAGCGCCACACCGGCAGTCCGGCTTCCAGCCGAAACTCACTGAGGGTCAGAGTCGCCTCCGGGGTGATGCCCGCGAGTTCCTCCGCACCCGTGTACACCACCTGATGGTCCGGCAGGCGCAGGCGTTCGGAGAGTCCGTTCAGCATCATCATGCGGCCCAACGGATTAGGCAAAGCAGCGATCAGCAGCCCATGATAGCGCCGGGTGATGGCCCCGGTCACGGTTCCCGACGCGTATCCGCCGAGTCCGTTGGTGACCAGCCATTCTTCCTCCCTGTGGCGGCCCAATTCCGGATCGGACATTTCGCGATTACCAAGAACTCGAATCAGGTCAGTCATGCCTTTATGGCTCCGTTGGTGTTGGACGCAAGGCTACCGCGGCATGTCCCGGGATGCGCCAGTTGTCTTCGGAATCGAGCCGGGGGGTCCCGGTGCCGCCGTACCGGGGATCCTCGCTGGACCACAACGTCTGCCATGTCATTCCTTCCGGCGGTGCGAGCAGAGGCTCCGGAGCGGGGTCGAGATGTAGATCCGTTCCGAAGTTAACCAGCAACAGGCGGTCATCACCCTCCTCACCGAAAAAACGCAGCATCAGGCATTCTTCGGAGAGCACGGCTCCATCCACAGCTCCCGGAGTTTGGGCACTGAAGACGTGATCCTCGCGGCGCAAACGCAGCAGGTCCCTATGCAGATCGTAGGACCGCCGGTTGCGATCGCGCTCGCTGAAATCAAGCTTGCACTGCTCGAATGTAGAGGGATCGCCCGGGTCGGTCAGGAATGGCCGCATCTCGCTCGTGGCCAGACTGGGGAACTGGGCCAGAAAGTTAGCTCGCCCTTCATCCACCAACTTACCGAGATCAGGCGTGTGGTCTGCAAAAAAATTGAAAGGACTTGATGATGCAAACTCCTGTCCTTGAAAAAGCATGGGGGTTCCAGGCGCTAGCAGCATGAGCGCGGTCATCGCCCTCAGCCGTCCGGGGCTGGTCATGAACTGCACACGTTCACCCGTTCCGGAATTGGCGATCTGGTCATGATTCTGAATATAGGTGACGAATTTCGCCGGCGCCAGCCTGAGGCCGGGTGTGCCGCGGCGGTTCTTCTGCCACTTGTACCGCTGTCCCTGGTAGAGATAGCCATACTTCACCATCGATATGAACTCCTGAGGCTTGCCCAGGTAGTCGGTGTAGTAGGCATCTTTGCGCCCGGTCATCGCAACCATGGCGCTGTGATGAAAGTCGTCATTCCAGAGAGCGTCCAGTCCGTAGCCGCCGCTGTCGATGGGACGCACCAGCTTGGTGAGTTGTGGTTCATTCTCCGCGACGATGATCGTCTTCCGGCCGCGCGCTGCTTCCCGCACACGTTTTCCGATGGCCGTCATGATGTTTTCCGGCGAGGCGTCGTGCATATCCTGGGTGGCGTCCAGCCGAAAGCCGTCGATGTGGAACTCCTCGATCCAGTAAGCAACGTTTGTGAGGAAGAATTCGCGCACCGGACCGGCCTTCTCGCCATCAAAGTTGATGGCCTCACCCCAGTCACTCTTGTGCCTGTCGGTAAAATAGTCGAGCGAAAACTCGTTCAGGTAATTCCCGGCCGGGCCGAAATGGTTGTATACCACGTCGAGAATCACCCCTAAGCCGGCGCGATGAGCCTCGTCCACGAACCGGCGGAAATCGTCCGGCTCACCATACAGTCGAACCGGAGCGAACTGCCCGACTCCGTCGTAACCCCATCCGAAGCGACCGGGAAAATCAGCCACAGGCATCACTTCGAGCACGGTAATTCCGCAGTCGGCCAACTCCGCGAGTTCCCGTTGCGCGGCCGGCCATGTCCCTTCTCGCGTGAAGGTCCCGATGTGCATTTCGTAAATTATCTGGCCCTCCAGGCCGACGCCCTCCCACTCTCCGTCGGTCCATCTGAAACCCGAAGGATCCACCACCTGAGACGATCCGGAGGGCCCGTCCGGTTGATACCGCGACACCGGGTCGGGAAAGCAACCGGCGCCATCGAGCCGGAAGCGATATCGAGTACCCTCAACGGCCTGGGGGACCAGACCCGCAAAGTATCCGTCCGCCTGCCGTTTCAGAGGAACGGACGCCGGAGCTCCAGGACCAGCCTCCAGCAACACTTCCACCTTCTTCGGCCGAGGCGCCCAGACGCGAAAATGCGTGCCCCCGTTCGGCTGCAACTCAGCCCCGATGGGATATCGTCGTTGTAGGTTCATGAACGTTCCCCTTTGAACATCGCGGTTTGAGCGTGTCTATAAGAGTGTACCCGTCTACCAGCGAACATCGGTATCGAAGCTGTTTTTTCCGGATTCTGTTGGGATAATTCAAGAAGGCTTCATCGTTCGTTGTGATCTGCCGGGCATGATCGTCCCGGAAGGTTGTCCTTCGCTCCTAACGGCCTGTCACCGACCAGGCGGCGCAGTTCGCATCTATGGTGCCGGCCACGTCATGATCGGCACGGTGCTGATGCTGTTTTTGGGGCTACCCTCGATAACCCGATCGCTGTACGCCACGTAAATCAACACATTGCGCTTGCGGTCGAAGAAGCGCACGACCTGAAGCTTCTTGAACACGAGGCTGCGGTGCTCATCGAAGACGCGCTCACCGTCCTTGAGTTCGCCGACAATCTTGATCGGACCGACCTGACGACAGGCGATGGCGGCGTCACTCGTATCCTCCGCCACGCCCAATTCGCCCTTCACCCCTCCCGTTTGCGCCCGGGATATGTGACAGGTGACCCCCTGGACTTTAGGGTCATCAAAGGCGTCGATCACGATCTTGTCGTTGGGCCCGAACCAGCGAAAATGCGTGCTGACCGAGCCGGTCGTGCCGCGTTCGGGGCGACTTAAGACCCACCATCCGATGACCACAACGACCAAGAGAATCCCGGCGCCTAAAATGATTCCAATCCGTTTCATGATGGTTTACCTTCCTGAAGTGAACCTGCGACCCACTTTGGAGCCATTGGGAGGATAAGGTCGTCGATAACTGGAGCTATCTTTTCTTGCTCCCATAAAGCATGAGCCCACTACCAGCCACTATTGCCACCACGCCGGCCCAAACAGGGATGTTGACCGTCTCCTTCTCCGCAACCGACATTTCGAACGAGCCCAGCTTGATTTCGTGAGTATCCTTGGTGTAGCTGAACTTGCCGTACAGCAGCCCCGCTATGCCGGCCACAATCAGTACAATTGCCATGATCTTGGCTGCGCTCATCTCTTCTCCTCCTTGGGAAAAATCCGTGGCCTCCGGCGCGGGCGGCCCACCGGAGAGAAAGTGCAACAACTAAGACGGCCAGCAGTCGGGGTATTCCGCCCGAGGGCCTGCTGAATAGAATCATTTTATGGTCGTTATCTGGGCTTTCGACCGTGTAATGGTAATTGTCAGCTTAATTCCCATCATGATTACCAGGAGAACGGGAAAAGATTCTCCTGGTGCGTCTGAAGATCCAAATTAAGTTGCCACAGGGTAAAACAAGTGTCGAAACAACCAGGTTCTACCGCCTGTGTTCATCGTGCTCGCCAATGAGGTAGCCTACGCCGGCACCGGCGGCACCACCGACAACTGCTCCAACGGCCGGACTTCCGCCAACGACGGCGCCAAGTACGGCTCCCCCGGCCGCGCCAATGGCTCCACCACTTAGGGTTGTTTGTTGAGTGTGTGTCATTCCGGAACACCCAATCATGCAGGCAAAAGCAAGAATAACCAAAACGAACGTTATACGTTTCATCTCATCTCTCCTTCTTGTTGTGATGTGCTCAAGGGATTTTCTTTAGTGGACGACCAGCGATGCCCGTCTTTATATTGGGTCTGATCATTGTCACCCAGATCGCTTTGGTCACAGGCTCTTTAATCTGATCCGGGTTGTCACTGTAATATTTATCCACCCGAGCAACTACATCGTTCATCGGTATGCCAGCCATTCCTTCAACCACTTTTGGAACAAAGCTGTCTCTTTTGAGCTCAGGAAATTTATGCATCAAGTGTTGTTCAATGGTTACCACATGGCCAAAACCCCAGATAAAGGCCACCTTGGAATCGGGCGTCATCTTCTGCCACACATCTCCGGTTAGGACCGGCATTCCCAGGGTCTCTTGAAGTCCCTTCTCCATGTCTTTTCTATCGGCTTTTTGTTGTGCTTTTTGCTCGGGACTTTTCTCCTCGGCCGGGACCTCAAACGAGCACACCGTGAACCCAACAAAAAGCGCAACTACCAGGTAAATCCCTACCATTTTTAGTCTGTTCATAAAGACTCCTTTCGGTTTGGTTTTTTCAAGGCTTTTTTTTCTGCTGTCAATGAATCAGCCACCTATTGGCGCGGAACGACCTCCTGTCTTTGGCATGTCAATTCAAAACTGACATGATGCGTAACCGTTCGCCACAAAAAACGCTGACACGCGTGGTTTCGCCCCATCCCCTTCCGGCAGGCCCAGGGGCCCACCATAACAAAATCCTACCTCCCGATATGAATTGTTGAAAGTGAACCTATCACCCCGAAGACGCTCAATAGCCAAAGAATCACGCCAATCACCACGACCACATTTAAGATTCTCTTGATTTTCCCATCCATTGGTATGTAGTTGTTAATCAGCCACAGAATAACCCCTATCACAACCAAAATGATAACCAAATTAATCAAAGACATCCCCTTCTCCTTTCATGCCCGTATCACAACTCATAGATAACCTTGAATCCGGAGCGTCCTGGTTACTCACCCTTCTTCCATACAGTTGCAGATATCGTGCCGACTATTTTTGCTTGCCGCCATGGGATCCGCCTCCGCCACCACCACCATGGGATCCA